>JAKLQX010000021.1 GCA_022013085.1 Candidatus Omnitrophota bacterium
GCATTGTATCCGGCTATTCCGCCGCCCAAGATCACTGCTATCTTTAAAGATAAATTAAATGGCGGCTGGTCAAAGAAATTTAAAGGATCTAAGCTATCCAGTAAAAACTCAAATCCCTCTTTTGTGATACTGTGACTAACATAAAATGCCGCTTGATACGCTGCCAAAACTCCGGCTACAATACTCATCGGTTCCAATAGTGGAGTGCGTCCATTCTTATAAACCGTCTCATAGGCAATAGCTGTGCATCCTGAACGCATCAGAAATTCAGCCAAAACTTTATTATCCGCAAGATGCAAATAGGTAAATATAATATGCCTCGGTTTTATCAAGCCGTATTCCGCAGGCAACGGCTCTTTAACTTTCTTAATAATATCTGCCCTCTCATAAACCTCCTTTGCCGAAGGCACTATCTCTGCCCCTGCCATTCTATAATCATTATCCTTAAAGCCAGATAAAACACCTGCCTGCCTCTCTATAATTACCTTTATGCCCTGCCGCCTTAAGCTGCTTACCCCCTGCGGCAGAAGGCCCACCCTTCCCTCCTGCGCCTTGATCTCCTTCGGCACTCCCACTATCAGCGCAGCGGCTGTCACCGGCGAGCTGGAACTGCTAATCATAGCCTTAAGATAAGAATCCTCAAAAATACGTAAGGCTTCTTTGTGGCCGTCCACGATAGTATAAAGATCCAAATTCTCAGGCGAAATGACGCCGCAAGAAAGAGGAACGTCGGCTAACCACTTATGCCACGACATCCAAAAATCCCGGCCAATTAAAACGAGAGGGCGAGCTATTAATTTTCCTGTTTGAATAAGACATAACGCCTCAAATAAGATATCCATAGTCCTTGAGCCCCCTTGGAAAAAAGCCAATCCAAGGTTTGCGTGCCGCATAAGCGCTATCTTTTCTTCAAAAAGATATGTAAAGCCAAGCCGGATATCGCCAACGCATTCAAAACTATTGCGATTTTTGTTGATCATAAGAAAAACGACCTTCGCCGATACATTTTTATTAGCTTTCTTTGCCTCCTGGTAACCCTCCCATACTCCGGCGCCCATACCATAATTACCACGATACAGAACAGAGGCATTGATCTCACCCAAACCTTTAGCCAACCGCTTAGCTTCAGAAAAAGCCGGGTGAAGCGTCGAAAAAAACTCCGAACCTAAAATACCAGCGGTCAAATCTACATTCTTCATTTTCGCAAGGCTCTTCTGAAGATCACGGATGGTCTTAACAATATCAATATGATTATTATTGCCATTGACAAACTGCGTCACTCTAGCCTGCTTAATAATCATCAAAACTTCTTTTGTCGAATCAACAAGCTGGACAAGATCCTTAAGCGGCCTTTTCAGAAATCCATCCCTTTCCATATCCTCTAAAAGACGATAAAAACCGGTGTAAAACTTACGATCAAACAAAATAATGGGAAAATCATGAACATATTCTCTATCCTTCAAAGCTATTACTTCAAAAAGCTCATCCAGGGTCCCGAATCCACCGGGCATACAAATAAACGCAAGGCTCAAATTTACAAAAGCCATTTTCCTGGAGAAGAAGAATTTAAATACGAGAGGGAAATTAACGAACGGATTAGTACCCTGCTCAAAAGGAAGTTCTATCCTTAAACCTACGGAAAGAGTTCCTGGAAGCGCTCCCCTGTTGGCCGCCTCCATAATTCCAGGACCTCCGCCTGTCACAATCGTATATCCGTGCTGGGAAAGAGCTGCCGATAACGCCATCGCTTTTTCATAATAACCCGTTGGGTGGCCGGGGCCTATTCTCGCTGAACCGTAAATGCTGATAGCCGGGCCTATAGCACTCCGCACAACCTCATACTGCCTTAATTCTGCGGCAGCCTTTTCAATAAACCGTGATGGAATAATAGGTGAAGAACTTTTACAGCCATTAACGAAATCTTTCGCCTTATAAACAAATAACGCTCCTACTCCGTTAGGTATTCTTACGTCAGGTAAACCAGTCAAGGAGAGAGTATCCATCTCCTCATTAAAGGGAATAGCCAAGATTAAATCCGCTCCGGCAAGCACTGCTACTTTAAGCATATTCATTGCTAATCCCGGATATGGTCTTATGGCATAAATAACATCTGCATCTTTGTACAACGTAAGATCCGACTGCTGTATATTATCAAGCGCTGTATCAATGCCACGATAGCGCTTTTTAACCTCTTTTAGCGCTTCCGGTACAATATCAGTTACTAATATTTTCGTTTTAGGAGAAAATACTTTCCTAAGCCTTCTTACGGCTTCGCTGTAGCGCGAGATACCAATCTCAATAACTTTACTCGCAAGGCTGTAATGATTGAATATATAATCAGCGGTGGACTGCCATATGTTTTCAGTTGAACGCGACATTAAAGTAAGAGGCTGCGCCGGCGAACTGGATAATTTAAATGATGATAACATATTAGAAAAGCTTGTATTAACAAACGCGTTCCAAGGCATACTACTTATGCCATAACAATTTACCAATTCAAAATTTTTATCGTCCATTAACAGAACATTAACTGCATAGTCTTCAAATTTTTCAATGTAATGGGCCTGGATAAAAGAATTAACCCCTAGTCTTTTCCTTTTTTCAATAAGTTTGTACAATATTTCACGCCTTCCTAGATTATAATCTTGATGCCTTTCTTTATTGCGGGTAAAGACAAATAAGCACTGTTCAATAATCACTTTTTCCCAAACAATGATATCCATCATAAAATCAACCTGCTCATAAAAATAATGGGGGCCTAAATGGGCCAGGCCTATAACCGGGCCGACATATTCTCTTCTGCCGACAAAACCTACGGCAGAACACTCATTTAAACCAAAGGTTGAAACATTGCCGTTGTTAGCGGATTTGAGAAGAAATTCGCAATAATCAACTTCAGGCTTAGGGCGGATATCGAATTTGGGATATAATCCCCACATTTTACTTATCGTCTCAAGTGTGGGACTTCTGATCGGCGAGCTTCCATTATTATTTTTTATATTAATTAACAATTTATTCAGAATACCTTCTTCGAAGCCTTCGCTGATAAATGTTGCCAAGGCATCCAGGGCAAATACAGCATCTTCGCCTTCCGCGATAAGCTTTATTTCGGTTACTTGTATCCATGAACTAACAACAGCATCTATTATTTCCGGTAGCGAATCTAAAACATTCTTTAGATCTGAGGTCTTATTTTCGTATTGTACATAAATACGCGATAAAAATTTATTAGCCAATTCCACCAATTGCTGTATGTGACGCTCGTGTACTCCTTCACAATCACCAACTATACATATTCTTTCAATACTGCTTCTCTTAATCGGGCTCGAGGACAGGCCTGGCAAAGAAAGATCATGATAATCTTGTCCCACCGAAGGTATCTTAAATTTCATATTATCAGTTTCTTCGCCAAACATTATGTTATCGCCTTCTAATAATATAATGTCCTCCAATACGCTTTCCTTCTGTCTTAAGTCAAATACCTTCAGATGTCTGCCGTTATATATCACTTCAGTTCTTATTTCGGCGTAACAATCCTGCATCAAATCCAATAAAGATATCCCGTTAGCGACATTTGCCTTCCTTTCGTTGACAATGACGGAAATAATATTATTGCCAGTGGGAAATACCATGCCGTTGGGTAATCTATACTTATCTTCGCCGCTGGCAATTTCGAATAATTCAGCGAGGCTATCTGCCCGGTTATCCCTGCAAAGTTTTGCCATAAGGCTGGCCTCTTTAATAAACTCTTTGGCCTCTTGTTCGGATAAAATATCTATGACGCCTAAAACGATATCGCTACAGGTGAATCCAAACCACAGAAATGCGCTTACTATTTCATAAGGATTAATATCCCTTCCAAATTCAACATTATCAATATCAATGATCGTTGCTCTGTATATCCCTCTTGTTTTACGAATCACTACATTAGGATATTTGGGGTCTTCTAAATATAATCTTTTTCCAAACGCCTTCCAATATCGAAGGTATACAGCCACAGCAATTCTCCCCTTAATTTCTTCCTGAGGCTCCTGGATAACCGCGGGGATTAAACCTTCAGTGAATACTATCCGCTCATTACCCGCCGGATCTTCATAAATATAAAGCCCGCCTACCGGAAGGTGCAAATCAAAATCTTTCTCCTTGGCTTCTCTGGCTATTTCAATTAATTTATTAGCATATTCTTTGTCATATTTATAACCCGAATCTGATTTTTCAACATCAGTCTTTACTATCTTAATTAGAAACTTAAAATTATAGAATTTGTCTTTTAATTTTAATAACACCTTATACACTTTTTTAAATCCGCCTTCATCTAAATAAGTAATATAGGCCCGTTCCACATGGCTAGAGTTTAAATCTGGACGCAGAAATATATTAGAAAAGGCATCGTTAATTATTGTTTTTCTCCTAATCAATGCCTCCATGACTTCCCGGTCTTGTTCATCTATATTATTTATTCCAAATTTAATTTTGAGCCCTTCTTCATCACTTTTACCCTTGGGATCTTTAAACGAAACCGTTGAAATAATCAACCTTCTTATTATTGGTTTTAAATTCTTACGCATCTGCGGTTGTTTTGCATTGTATTGACGCATAACAACAATTACATCTCTTAGCTGCTCCTTAATTTTTTCTGGAGAAGGGCTATAATCGATATATATCTGAATTACTTCTCTAATTATGCTTATATTTGGCTCGTATTGAATATTAACTATTACAGTCTGAAGCATATCTATTATTTCCTTGCCAGATGTATCCCATTGGCCATCAAGCATATAATCTGCTGCCCGCCTCAACATCTTTGGGGTTTTAATATCATCGACAAATCTAATCCCTAAGGAGGAAGATAATTTTGTTTTTATCTCATTTGGCAGGTTAGGATTATTAGGATATGATTCCACCGGCGAACTGGAGCTTCCAATCAATATACGTGTTTTTTTGAAAGCTTCATACCACTCAAGCTTGCTAGTTCCCCTCTTTTTACCTTCTTTAGAAACTGCTCCGGAATAAGCATTCGCTACAAATTCACGAAGTTCTCTTCCCCAAGCGCTAGAATGACCGGCAAGCATCTTGTAGGGCGCATCTTGAGCGAGTTTTAAGCTTGCTTTAATATGCAAATCTGCTTTCTGTCTCATAATATAGGCAGCAGCAAAGAAATTAAATGGGTCTATTTCTAATAATCCGATGAGTGCTTCCTTCCCGTAATTTTCTCTTAAAAAAGAAACCTTTCTCTTATTACTCATCCTTAATTTCTTCGCAACATCTAATACTTTCGTAAACTGATTAAACGATGTAAAATATTTCCAGCCTTGCCTTTCTTGGCCTTCAGAAACTGAAGGAAATAATCCTTTCCTAATTAGGTTATTTCCATATGTCTCAAGGTTAACCCAAAATTGAAAAGTATCCATCAAGCCATCTATCAAAATATTCGGTTGAATGCTGGCTTTGCCAAAAGTTCCGGGCCATAAACCTTTTCTTACAAATAGCCCAACCAGGCCATTCTTCAAGAAACTCCTCACAACCCCTTGTTCTTCTCTGGTATAAAACCACTCCTCAAATACAAATGCAGCTAACAGCTCAGGCTCGATATTCCAAACAATCCCTGACTCCGTAAGAAATTCCTTATATTCCTTTGTCATAAATCTTGATATGATATTTTTACGTTCGGTATCAGTCAAAATAAAAGCTAACTTTTCCGGAACCAAGAGAATCACTACCGTTACTACCGCTCCAAATTTTAGAAAATGCCTGCGTGTGATACCGCCATTGGAACCAAACAGTATCGGACTACTCGTAAAATTTTCCTTAGGATCACCCGATAAACTTTTCCCCTCAATTAATAATTTATCTATACAACGAGCTAGGTCATTAAGGGTAGGGAAGAATAAAATCTTTCCTTGGACGATCTTTGGCAAGAAATGCACTATCTGTGCTATCTGGCTGATTTCCTCAGGTGTACTGTCATTTTTTACAAGCGATATAATTTTATCTCTTGCAAGCGATATAATTTTATCTCTTTTTTCTAACAAATCAGGATGCGCGAACATAAACCTCGCTAATTTTTGTAAAGCTAAGGAATCTAAAGAAACGTATACCCTAAAAGTTCCCCTATGGCCTTTATTAATAACCGTCTCCTGGATAAAATGCCGAAACTCTGGATTGAATTTAATAACCGAAACAAAGGTTTTAATTTTTTCTAAGTCTAAACCTGCGACAAAATCATCACTTAAATTTTCTAAGCCTGAATCCTTTAAGATATCTTTCCTCCGCGTTATCTGGTCAAGCGCGACAAAATCTTTTTCTGGCAGACGGGTATATTCCTCTAATAAAGCTGCCCGATGTTCTTCTTCTGCCTTTTGTAAGACACTTTTAATTACGCCCGATACCTGGTCAAAATTAAATGGCTTAATCAAGATTTCTTTAAGCATACCTTGAGATTCAAACATTAATTTTTCTTTATTACTTGTAAAACCGGTTATCATTATGACAGGAATATATCTTAAGGCGGCTTGTTGAGACATATAATTGCAAAGTTTTAAACCATCCATGACCGGCATCCTAAAATCGGTTAATACCAAGTCTATGGTTTTCTTCAAGAGTATTTCAATTGCTTCTTTTCCGTTTTCTACGGTATACACAATATAACCTTCTCTTTGCAGGAAAATCTCCAGTAAAGTCCGCATTGACGCTTCATCATCAACCACCAGGATTGCCTTTTTGTTTTCATCTTCACCTGTTAAAGGGCTAGAAGAGAATTCCGAGCTATGACAACCACCTGTAATTCTCTGGAATCTTTGCCGATGGAATAAATATGGTTTAAAATTAAAATTCTTGATGGGAAAGGTATTTTTGTGTTCAGTGAAATTCCCCATCACCGGGCTGGAGGAGGGTATTTTATTAAGTCGCTCTATTATTTCCCTTTCTAAGCGTTGGATATTTTCATCATTGGCAAAATCAAGCGAGTTCAGGCCTTTATATTTATTCAAATCTTCCATTGCGCCCTGATAATCACCAAGCTGAAATCTAACAAAAGCCCTATTCTTATAAGCAAGGTAGTAATATCTATCTAATTCTATTGCCTTATCCAGGGCCTTGCGGGCAAGGTTATATTCACCCAAGGAATAATAAGCACTGGACAAGTCATTATGATAGACTGGATATTGCGGCCTTAATTCAATCGCTTTCTGGAAATAATCGATTGCCTGCGGCAACTCGTTTTTAAGATAAAATATGAGGCCTAAATAGTCAAATATGTCAGGGTCATCGCCAATTAAAGATTTGGCTTTTATAAGGTCCGCTGTTGCCTGATTAAGATTACGCACAAAAGCTATTTCCGAATCAATCCCAGGGTTTCTTTGGACTTGCTGGGCATAAAGGATATAAATATAACTGCGGCTGATAAGGGCCTGGGCCTGGTAGAACTCGGGGCCTTTTTCTATGAACTGCCGGGATAAAGAAGTGAGATTAGAATCCTCATCCCTGTTTATTTCCGAAGGCATACTCAAAATAATCAATGTCGAGCCTATAGCCAATATCTTTAGGACCGAGCCCTTGATTGGACTGGAGGAAACAGATTGAGTAACGCGATTACGTCCATTTTCCTTTGAAGAATACAGGGCCTGATCGGCTTTCTCAATCAAAAGCTTCATAATTTCTTCGACTGTTTCTTCGTCCCCAGTAGCATCAGGAAATGTTGCTGTACCTATACTTACGGTAATACCATGCCGCACGCCATCCTTTTCTACAAACAGGGATTGCTCTACCGCAGCCCTGATTTTTTCGGCTGCAGCAAAAGCCTTCTTAGCAGTGGTGCGAGGTAAAATTACTGAAAATTCTTCACCCCCACAACGGCACAACGTATCACTAGACCTTATGCTTTTTTCTATAATTCTCACAAATTCCTGCAAAACACTATCCCCAGTTAAATGCCCCCAGGTATCATTAACGTTTTTAAAATGGTCTATGTCCAACGCTACCAAAGTCAAAACGCGGCTATGGCGTTGGGCAGTACTTATTTCCTTGGGGAGTTGATCGGCAAAAAATCTTGGATTAAAAGCCCCTGTTAAGTTATCCCTTAGAATCAATCTTTTGTATTCAGTAATATCACGAAGCTTAACAGTAGTAGCTAATTCTCCATTCTCTTTATTTGATATAGCATTAAATACGACAACGCGCTCTTCTCTATCCTTACTTTTCACGGTTAACTCACCACTTGCGCTACCCAGCTTCTTTGCTTTATCAATAATATTATTAATATCTCCTCGTCCTTCTTCTTTATCGTGCAAAAAAGAAAGATGCTTTCCGATTATTTCTTTTTCGCTATAACCTAGAATATTCTCTAACTCTGAAAATGTTACAACTCCCTGCTCATTTATTATAACCATTCCAGTATCAAGTTCCAAGACAACCATCAGGTGTAATGCATCGCTGTATATCTTCACTCTTTCCCTTAATTGCTTCTCTCTGGATAGCTGTTCAATCCGATTTTTCCACTCCGGGGAATCTTCGTTATAAATTGCAGTGCGATTGTCGTCCGTACCTTGAGAATCATCGAGAGCCTTTTCGGCCTGCTTTAAGAGAATATCAAATGCTTGTCCTGATTCCCTATCACCAACAAAATCAGGAAATGTGGTAATACCGATACTTAGGGTATGGCCAGTCAGAACTTCTACAACTTCTCTGATTTTTTCCAGAGGAACCTTGGCGCTTTGCGCATCTGCGCCCAGTAGCAATATCTCAAATATCCCCTCTTTGTTGTAACAGACCATATCTGAAGGCCTTATTTTTTCTTCAATAATTCTACTAATCGTTGTGTTATCAACTCCGGAATTATTATCTATTTTAAGCATACTTAATGAAAGAGGCTGATATCCGCCCATAAATCTGTCTCGTTTAGAAAGTATTATCGCCCTGCTCAGTACGTCATGTAAATGAGCGCGGGTGAATAAACCAGTTAAAGGGTCTTTTGTGGAGCGCTGAATTTCTTCTCTTAATTCTTTAAAGGAATCCTTTCTTTCTGCGCCGTTCTCTTTGCCTTCCCCGTTCACCGGCGAGGCGGCGGAAGGCTTAGTCAACTCGAAACGAGAAAGGAAATCTACCAGAGTTTTTGAATTAGGGAAGCCTAAGGATCCCCAATTCGACATTCCTACCTTTGCAGCAAATTGTGCACCTTCCGGAGTTAGATATTCGCAATTCAAAATTACTGTATAAAACGCCAGCCCTTTTTGGGTTAATTCAATACATCGTTTTACTACTTCTGCTAAGAGGCGCCCAGCTAAGCCTTTTTCACGCCAATCTTTACTTACCTCAATGGCATTAATGAATATTTCACCTTCTGTAAATGTCAAAATAACTCCTACCAGATATTCCTTACCCTCTTTAGGTTTAGCAATAGCAAGAAACCCTTCCCGAGATAGCCTCACCACTTCACCCTTGATAAACAAAGCTGCTTCTTTCTTCATTTCTTCCCATTCCTTGCGAATCCTATCTTTTGTTTCTACGCCTCTGGCCAAAAACTCATCCATTAACCCATCGAACCTCATATCAATCGGTTCTCCCCAGCCAACTCTTATAATATCAATAATTGGTGAACTTGAGTTGTCCACCGGCGAGGCGACGAGATTAGCTTTCAACAGGCTACCTTTATCCAGCCAATAACGGTTAACGCCGACAATCTCGGGTTTGAATATTCTGGGAAGAAAATTAATAAAGAAATTAGGAGTAGTATAGGTAACCTTTATGGCTCTGTCAGGCCAGATGCAAAAAACCGCATTTTCCGCAGATTCTCCTATCCCTTGCGGCGCCGGGTCTATTTGGATGTTTTGTTCAGCTAAACCCTGGTTGATTAAAAAACTTTTCATTGATCCGGCGGGTATGCTATTCTTCATTACGTGAGAGATAAGGGCCTTGGTAGTGCCATTAAAAACCTTGCCGGCATTAAAGCCATAATTATTCCACTGCTCAATAATGTCTTTATTGTATATTTCAGGATTTATCTGTGCTAAGTAAATACTTTTATCTTGAGTAAGGAATATTACGCCTACGCAATTGAAACAATCATGCTTAAGTGGTTTTTCAACATGCCAGAATCCTGTAACAATTTTCGAGTTAGCAATCTCAGTAAATTCAGTCTTTTTTCCAGAAGGGAATACTAACGGGCTGGAAACAGATTTAGGGCTGTTCGAAGATGCCAATAAATCTAATAACCCAGAGACTGAGATTTTTAGCGAATCTAAATAAAGTTGCGGCGGGATATGCGCATCTTTAGAGGCCATCCAACTAACCAATAAAGATTTAATATCGGGGTTATCCATAACAGGCCAGAGTGCTAAATCCGCAATCGGCTGTTCAGTAACTTTTAACTCTCCCAAAAACAATTTAGGATACAACATATCAAGGTAATAATTAATGTATTTTTCTCTAATCGTATAAAAAACAGTTAGTGCCTGGCCGCGCCCTATCATTCTCTGCAATGATAACCAAGTCTTTTGACTTAACAAGGACTCCCCCAACCCCAATCTTCTAAATAAAACCCTAAACAACCTGTTGAGCGTTTCTTCAATATCTCTTCTACCTGTCCTAGAATTATATCCGCTTATTTCCTTAATCATTCTGCTAATCGGCAGCCTGATAATCCTCTTCCAACCATATTCCTCTCTCTCTTTTTCTTTACCGGAATTCTGATAATTAAAAATGCCCTTCTTTTCCTTTTGCCATCCTCTATAAGTCCAGTTGAATATCTTGCCACCTCTGCTTAAAACCCCGCGTAAATTATCATTGCTACCCAAATAAAGATAAGCATGTTTTATTCCTGCATCCCTATCTCTAAACTCAACATTAAGAAAAATATTGTTTCCTTCTATCCTGTAACGGATACTATCAGCATAGGCCATAAAGGGAACGAGCACCCTTGGTAGCTCCTTTTGCTCTCGCAAACCAGATAAAGAAGACAATCCTTCTTCGCCGACAAGATTATTTTCTTCAATCAGATTTTTCTTAAGAGAATTAATTAAAATCTTTGCTACAATTGTCTTTATTTGGTTTAATACATCATCCTTAAAAACCAATGCCTGCATTTTAGCCCGCATAGCCGGAAAATACGCCTTTTCCTGCGCAACCATAACACATAGCCGCTCAAAAAAGCTAAAAGGATCGTTAACTTTAGGATTATTAATTATTTCTTCATAGAACTTGAATAAACCAATCCTGCGATTAGCAAGATATTTGTAATCGGAGATTAATCTTGTGGCGCGTAAGTAATGCTTATTCTTTAAATCAATAACCCCCCGGACATTGACAAACAACAGGATAAACAGCTCTGTCAAAGCAGGATCAATTTCAGGATAAAGGGCTTTTATCTTACGATGCCATAATTCATGTTTGGTCTCTAAATAAAGGAAGTCCGGATTCTTAAAACTACGCAGGTCGTATTGGATTAGGTCTTTTTTACGGGAAGAGCGAGATTGTTTAAAAGTTGCAGATCTGTAGGAATTTAATAGAACCTCTATTTCAAGATTAGAGAAGTCTTTTTCCCGGAAAAACCGCTCCATAAGCATCTTCTTTTTTACAATATTTAACTTAGAATTAATCTCTTCGGCCTGTTTTCTATACAGCATATTATTTACGGCTTTAACATCACTAAAAACTCCCCTTGCTAAAACCCGCGGCTTCTTGGCCCACTGCCTGAAGATGAAACCGTTTGTCAAAAATGAAAACGGAATCTTAACAGCGGCTAAAGGGCTTGAGCCGTTCTTTCTTTGATGAACATGCTCCACTATTTGCTCTTTGGTTATTGGGCTGGAAGATATTTCACCACGTGAGCCGTTTTTATGCTTTGAGCCATTTAGCACCGCTGCAAACATCTTTTTCAGATCGCCTTCATACTGCGGATTAGTGAAGGCAGTGATAAAAGCCTCATTGCTGTTTTTTGCTAATTTACTGGCTATGGCACGCAATTGATACTTTGGCAATGGAAATAAACTTATAGCGCTTTTAACTAAAGGATCTGCGGCAAAAATCCAACCTATCTCTGCTAATTTATCGTTGAGGGCATTTAACTTCACAACGGCCGACTCAAGTGTTTCTTTGAATGTCTTTTCTCCGCACATATCTTTAAAAATCTGGTAAGCTTTTGAGAAGTCGCCATTACCGAATTGCTCTGACAAAATTTTCAGCGCTAAAGCCATTACTCCCTTTAATCTGTTATGACTTACTTTATCTACATCTTCTAGAATCTTGTTTCTAATCTCATTAGCCAAATCATCTATAAGCGAAATCATCAATTGGGTATTTAATATACCTTCCTTCCGGAAAAACAACCATGAAGTAACGAGTCTAATTGCATCCTTAGCAGCTCCTTTAATAAAGGTAACCGATATAGGACTAAACTCGCAATATAACTTATGCAACATCATAATCGCTTCCAAAGGCTGGTTTCTAATTTCTAATTTCTCCAGGAGCAATTTAGTATACCTGGTTATTTCCCGGTCAGACCAACCAGAAATATCCCCTTTTATAAGCTTACCTTCAATCTCAGATAGCCTGCGAATATTCCTAGATAAGGCCGCAAAAGCTTCCTGAAGCTGCGGCAGATACCCCATATTTAAAGCATATTTTATCCCCCGCAACATTAATTCTTCATCCAAGAGCATAGCCGCGTTTATAATGTCTTCCTCGGTTATCTCTTCTTTTAGGGCAAAGCTTATCACCTCATCCGTGGATTTACCGATTAACCCCAAAAGTTCACGCATCCTAAAGTTGTAAGTGGCAGCCCGTTCATCATTTTTAATTCCTGATAATTTATAGAACTGCTCTTTATTTAAACCTAGGGCCAGCAGAATTAATGATATCCTAAGATAACGCGGTAGTATCTTTATTACAAACATAGATTTAAATGCCGCCAACTCCTGCCTGCTGGATATGATGTAACGGTTTTCTGCAGCCTTTATCACGCACCGCACTGTAGTTTCATGCTTAAGCACCGAAGGTTTAATATTCAAATACACTCTAGCCTTATCGCTAATTATATCTCTAACGGTTTCAATTGAATCCAGGCTTAAATATTGCCTTATTTCTTCATAAGACGGAACCTCCAAGTTTTTCAACCCCAGCCTAAGCGCTGCCTCTAATACCCTGCGTTGAGTAGGATACAAAGGATTAGATTCTCTCTGCCCGGCTATTTTAATCGCCATTGATAATCTTTCTAGGTCGCCTAGATCATAACCTACCTTCTTTACCTTTTTTAAAATACCGGCAATACCATCCCCAGCTGAAGGCATTTTTTTACGCACTAAGTGTAATGTATCAGTTATCCGCCTGCCTAGAGCCAATTTTCCTTCAATGATCTCATGAATAGCCGATGTAAGATCCCGCGTTTCTCTGCGGGTAAGATTCAGCTCCCAGCGTTCAATGGCCTGGTTAACTTTTTTCTCATCGCCTATATCATACCCCTGCCTGCGTGCTTCTTTTAAAAGGGGAGCAATCTCTCCTAATTTAAGATCGGCGGGTTCACCTTGCTCCACGAGAACAGCAATGAATTTTTTACGTATGGAATAAACTATGTCAGCCAGAATTTTCTCCCTGCGCGTTTTTGTTTCTGCTTTCATCTGTTCGCAAACTTCCTGTCTAGTATTAGCTTTAACAAACATTCTTAAAACTTCTACTTCTGCTGTAGCAAGCTGATTAACTAAAGCAGGGCTGGAACTTTTTAATCCTGCCCCACTGGAAAGTAGCGATTGATCCCCACCAGCTACGGAAGGTAGATCAAGGCTTTGTAAGACTTTCCAATGGGACAGAGAAGAAGAAATAATTCCTTTTAGTGTATTGTTCAACGGCGAGCTGGAAGAAGGTAATTTGACACTTAATAGATAGCTAACCACTCTCATTTCTTCAGAAGGTTCAAGTACATCAATAATCGCTCCTATATTATTTTGAGAAATAAAACAAAATGAATCCAGTCTCACAGGTTTAACCCTGCCTATCTCCAGAAGAGATATTTCTCCTGCAAATATATCCTTAAGTATCCCCGGAGTATCTGATGACTTGTCGGGATAAACTTTAATTCCGTCATCTTTGGTAACAAGAAGAGGAACTTCGGTTTTAATTTTACCAACCCCAGGGACATGCGCAATATCATAACCACGGGGAAACACCCATTCCCATTTCTTTCCCTGATTGAAACTAACCAAAAGCCCTACTCTTGCAATATTGCTTGCCCTAAGTATAAGCGCACCGTTATAATTAACTAAACCGCGAAGATAACGGACGGGCAACTCACCATCAATCGCATCCCATTCTTTAAGAATTACTCTAAATTCCGGATTTTTTACCTCAACCGGAGAAGCAGCAGTATCAAATACTGACGCGTCTACCGGGAATAATGCCACCGAAATTTTTCTTAACACGCTGAGCGGATTACTGTTGTGATAACGGAACTCAGAAGCAGAGAATACATCCCAGATAACAATCTGATGAAACTGTTGATGAAGAATTTTAAAAACTACCGGGCTGCTGGATTTTGCCGGCAAAGATAACCTTTCAAAAATTTCCTCTCCTATCCTTGACTGAATATCTTGATACTTGGGGTCATTTTCCATCGCATTCTTTATTACGTTGATAAAAGTTGATGTATCACTATTCAGGTCTTGGCGCTTAGGAAGGGATTGCCTGGGATCAAACAGTTTCTCCATACTTTCCGGAGTTGGCCTCTGTCGGAGTAATTCCGGTAACTGGCTTACGAAATAATATTTTGCTTCAAACACGCGGACAAAAGGAACAGCAATGGAGATTTGCAAACCGCTAAAATATTGAGCCATTTCCACCAAAATAACCCATAAATTCGGCTCACTGGCAAATGAACCACAAATACATACTGGAATATCTTTATCTAATGCAGCTTTAGCCACCTGAATAATGCGCCTAGTCACCGAAGGGATGACTCCCTCTATCTTTACTCCTACCGAAGGATCATCACGGTCAATATCCAATACGGATTTTGTAAGGTCGTTGGTGCCGATATTTACTCCAAGTTTAACCCCAAACTCCTGAGCTAGTAAAATTGCGGTTTCTAATATATCCTGAATATTATCTACAGCGCTAACATTCTCTAAGAGAAAATTAATCCTAAGCTTACTTAAATCCGCATCTTCAGGGAGCAAGCCTTTATTGCCCAGGATGTCTTTTGCCTTTTTCACCAACGCAAAAATATATTCCACATCTTCAGCGCTAGATACCATAGGAAACATTACGCCAATATTATCGTAGTCTTGGTAAGCTAAGAGGAGCGCCTGAAGTTGCAGAAGCACTAATTCCTCGCCTTCTATCGTGCGGTAAAAATTGAATCCGGTATGAGCATCATCAAAAGGTAAATCCGCATAAAGCGCAGTTTTTTTGTCTTGCTGCCTATCTAACGTCCTGACTATGACTAACTTGCTACCGGCTACTCCTGCAAATTCAGTATAAGTATCCTTGAGCTCCGCAAGACTGGGCAAACTTGCATTTTGCCAAGCCTGATGTGATTCGCTGCGCACCAGCTTTACGCTCCCTGCGTCATTAATGCCTCCTTTGCCAGAACTACCTCCCTGGAATTCAAATAGATTGTCAGCAGAAAGAGCAACTTCCACTTGGCTGCCATTTGGCAATCTTTCAGTGTGAGTTTGAACGCTTGCATAATATTCTTGCTGGGCAAGTTTATCAATCTGGCCTGCTAAAACAGAACTTATTTCTTCAACGCTAGGGCTTCTGATGACAGTGTTTTCTATCAGTCGGCCTTCTTTTTCTTTTCTTGGGATAAGAATAATCTTCTCCCCTTTATTTACCGCTTCCAAGAATGCTAAAGGTACTCCAAAAATTCCGGGGATACCATTATTATTCAGCTCTTCACTTAAATGACTGATTGCACTGCCGAAGTTGGAAAAAGCCCCTGTCACATTATAGCGCCGCATTAACTCTTTTAATTGAGGAGGGCTAATACTTCCGAAAATAACCAAAATTACCGGGAGCTCTCCAGCCAAAGAAACCTCTTCTCCGGCAAATTCCTTATCAATACTCCAAAGCACCTCTGAAACACATTCTCTAACAGCATTATTAGACCCCAACTTTAAAACATTGATTGCCTGCCACATGGCAAACCCCACTTGGTGGTTTCTGTTTCTGATAATTTTTTTGGTCAAGCCTATTACTTCTAATGAACACGCATCAAGCCAACCTTTCGGGTGGATATCTTTAATCTTCTGCAACGCTAAGTCTAAACGCGCTATTTCATCATCTTGCATTATTCTCTTATGATCATCATTATCCCCAATTATGCCAAGATGACGCTTATGACGCAGTATTTCCAACATTTCTATTGAGATAAAGTACCCTTCTGCCAACGCGACCAAAGACTTATTCAAGGGGTCATTTAAATCTAATTCCCCCATAAACAAACCTTCAGGTATGGCCTTTCTTGTCCTTTCTATTTTCTTATACAATATATAAGGAACAGTAAACAGGTTCTTACTATCCGTGCTTAATTCTATTTTTATATTATCGGCAAGATTCGTTACTAAATCCCTTGAGAATATGATCGTTTCCGAATTACCCGGCATTTGCGAGAGTATCCAATCTACGGCTGCGTCTAATTCTTCAATTTCTTTAGTTATTTTTATTTGTAGTTCCTTTTTTTCTCCGGTAAGCCTAAACCTATTTTCGTATAAAGACAATAAAGCCTTATGCAACTCTTCACTGATCTCTCCGTTTGCGGATAATTTAGCCAGCCAATACATAGAATTATAAAGTTTACCATGATCCGGTTCTTCTGTTGCAGATATCACCTTCTTTAAAGCTTGGCCTAGAGCGCTATCCAGGGATATTCCTTCTTTAGCCGCAGCTTCTTTCCAGATAGCAATATCGGCTCGTTTATTCATTTCCGCGCGCTTTTCTCCGGAGCTGCCATAACAGCTCCATACTTCCAATAAATCATGAGAAACCCTGACCATAAGCGCCCTGCCTATTGCAGATTCAACTACCCTATTGCGTCCTGTGCCCTGGGCTTTTCTTTCAACTGGAGAACTAGAATCGGATATATCTGGATTATATTTAAAGACTTCAAAATTACGCGAGTTGCACAACACGCATATTCTGCTTTCAGGAAATTTATGCTTAAGCGCGGTTAAGCTGGGCGTTTGCATAATCGCATCCCCTATGCCTTGGAAACATATAAAGAGAATATTTTTAGGTGTAGTTTTAACTGGATTGTAATGTAGGATTGCTTTGCGCAGCCTTAATAAAAGGCGAGTTAAATAATTATTAAGTAGAAGCAGGAAGATGAACCTGATAAAAATATCTTTATCAGAAATCCAATAATTTTGCGGTGGGGCCCTGCCTGATAAGCCTTTTCTGACGAACCATTTCTCCTGCGCATCATCATGCCCTTGAGTAAATTTAGCTTCCTTTTGGATTCTTACGCTAAGAGCATTATTAACTGGAGAAGAAACTGATTGGATATTTATTAAGCTAGCTGTTATCCCCGCCCCGCTGGAAATTAGCGATTGATCCCTACCAGCCACGGAAGGTAGATCAAAGCCTTGTGAAACTTTCCAACGGAACAAGGAAAATAAAATATTTTCTTTTACGGGTAAAATGGGGCTGGAGTCACTAGATATTCCCGCAAAAAGCCTTCTATCTTGGGCAACCAACAAACCAGCCACCGCCTCTATCTTTTCGCCCACCGGCGAGCTAGAAATTTTAGAAAGCGTTTTCTTTCCAGCTATAAAAAAATGCCGGCGAGAGCGGGTCAATTCATTTCTTTGAATAATAGCCTGATGAAGTGCCTTGCTTAATTCTCTTAACAAATAATCGTTCTTGCTGCTTAATGTGTTCCGAATTGTAGGCTGGGTAAGTAAATCAATCGCGTCTTGTAGACGATCTATGCGTTTATCAAATTCTATCGCGGATTCAATAGGCGAAGACACAAGAAGGTTTGCTTCTGGCGGGCCCGTTGCAGGATGCCCAATGCTAAAATCATTCATTGTTATAATTATGCCTAATTCAACCCTCATCCAACTCAAACGATCCACCGGCGAGGAAGCATTTTTCTTCTTAAGAATAAATTCTTTATCCTCAAATTCAAAATTAGAAACACGCACTAATCTTTCCTTCCAACCTCCTATGAACGGTTTTCTATAATAATCCGACAAGTCATCGCTTTTTAAAGCAAGATAAATTGTTTTTATAAATTCTGTCGTTGCTGCGTAAAAATCATTTATCCCTGTTTTTTGCGCGATAAACTCAGCAAGATGATCAATGCTTGATTTAGGCCAATCTTTATACCTTAAATCCCTACGCAATCTTCTTCCGCCTCTTGTAGGCTGGATTTCATCAAAGAATATTGATAATTTTCCGTCTATAAAAGCCGGAGCTATCCTTATCCTTCCAAAACTTCCTAGTCCGAAATCAAATAACCCCGGGTTTTTCATTGGCATACCTAAAACGCTCAAGGTATCGTTATAACGGCTTAGCTCCCCTTGTGTTGGAAAAATATTAACGCCTAACGCAATATTTCCTGATCTGTGTTTAACCTGTAACCTTGCCTCAACTGCATTTTCACCTGAAGACCAAATAAATAGGGGATATTGAGTAATAATGTTAGCTAAATTCTCAAGACACTCTTTTATAGAATATCGAAGTTGCAAAGAAATATCCTGCGCTTGGCCGGAAGTCACCACCGGCGAGCTGGAGCGGGAAAAATACGCTTCGATCTCCTTTAAATACGTAGCGCCTGTAAGTAATGCGTCAATAATCCGGCTAAGCCTTATTGATCTAGCCTGCGATTCACCAAGCTCAACCCGGCTATATCTCCACAATTCAATTGCACCTAACAACACCCTACGGTATGCTTCAGGAGAACGATCCTCAGGAATTAGCGTATTGCCCTCCTCGCTCACTGTAATTCCTTGACTGCATATAGTGCCTTCTCCATTGCGATATGGAGGAGCTAAAACCAAAGCCCTTGCCATTGAAGCCGGGACTTCAGTAAAACCGCTTGCCTCGCTATCTTCATCAGAATCTAAGCCAATAATATCTAATGCCGCCAAGCCAGCCTGTTTTACGTTTGCATCAAAACTGCTTATAAAAATTAAATTCCCATCCCCGTGCTTCTTTTCTCTTAATAATCCTTCCTGAAGCGAGCGTAATCTACGAGAAATATCTACGCTCCAACCATTAGTATCCTGGATAAGGCCCAAAATCAAAATATCTGCCCCTGCCTTAACCCATGCCGTAATATTCTCTTCTGTCCAAGCCCTGGACATATTAAATTTCTCAGGGACTAACCGACCAACATA
>JAKLQX010000022.1 GCA_022013085.1 Candidatus Omnitrophota bacterium
CACCCTGGCAACTAGCACAGGAGAAGAAACCTGATCTGGATAAACGGCTTTTAATGATTCCACCAGTAGATTTAGATAGAATGCTCAACATTTATACTAACTCTTTAACTCAAGGGGGTAAGGATGTCTTGACCAATCCCTGAATAACAAAATTGAACGCGACTTAGGGGAGCAGCCAATAGCTAAAATTATGGCTGAGCATGGATTTAAGCCCCATAATTTGGTGAGTAGCTCAACCGAACAGATTACGCATAAAATGGTCAGCCGCGCAGCCAAAGGCAGGCGTTTGAATTTGAAAATCCAATACCGGCTGCTTAATGCTTTGAACAAAGCTGCGAATAAACAGTATACGCTAAAGGATCTTTTTAACTATTGAAGTCTTTTTGCTCCTGTTAAGGCCATAAGGTTTATGTGTTCACTAGATTGTTTGCAATTTTGGCATTGACTTTTCTATATTGTAGTTGTATTATTAGTTATACTAATAAAAAGGAGTTATTATGTTAATGTTAATAATGACATTAAGTATATCGGTATCTGTAGTTTTTATACTTGTTTTTCTTGTAGACATATCAATTAATATTCGTCGTCTGAGCATTAATATCAAGAAAATGATTAAGTAAGATTAAGTAAACACAGGGGCTGGACTTAACCGTTCAGCCCTTTTTGTTTATAATCAGGACTCGCCAGTTAGGGAACCGCAAATAAATGAGATATGAAAAATAATGGTTTAATCTTTCCATGAAAAGCAAAGTATATTTAGTGCGTCTTGAAAATTTTGCCCAGACTCAGGTTGTTGCTGGCAAGCTTAAGCATTTGCTTGAAGAAAGCCGGGTTCTGGATTTTATCCAGCCGAATTTTAAAGTGGCCCTTAAGATGCATTTTG
The DNA here is from genome assembly GCA_022013085.1 of Candidatus Omnitrophota bacterium. Classification (GTDB taxonomy): domain Bacteria; phylum Omnitrophota; class Gorgyraeia; order Gygaellales; family Profunditerraquicolaceae; genus UBA6249. The sequence continues at coordinate 884 of JAKLQX010000022.1, forward strand.
GCGAAGAAGGTAATACCGGATTTGTTAAGCCGGAATATTTGCGTGTAGTCAGTGACGCAATATCTTCAAAAGGAGCAGTTGTATCGATAGCAGATACTAATACTCTTTATCGTGGCAGGCGGACTAATTCGATTGAACATCTGGCCTTAGCTCGGGAACATGGATTTACCCGGGGAGCTTTGTCGGCTAAAGTAATTGTGCCTGATGATAGCAAGAAAGAGAACACCGTAGAAGTACAAATCAATCAAAAATTTATTAAAACCGCTAAACTGGTTCGGTTTTTTGTGGATAGCGATGCTCTTCTGGGGGTTAGTCATTTCAAGGGCCATATTATGACTGGTTTTGGGGGAGCTCTTAAAAATCTGGGTATGGGTTGTGCTGCCCGCGTTGGAAAGTTACAGCAGCATTCTGATATTTCTCCTATTTGTTATCAACAGAAATGCATAGGTTGCGGGGAGTGCGAAAAAGTGTGTCCGGTAAAAGCTATTATTATAAAAAGTAATAAATCAGTTATTGATGGCGCAAAATGTATTGGCTGCGCAACTTGTATTGCTGTTTGTCCGGTTTCGGCGATAGATGTGCCTTGGGGTTCTGGAGCAGCTATTATCCAAGAGAAGATGATTGAATATACTTTTGCGGTGATGAAAAATAAAAAGGGCAGAGCGGGATTTCTAAATTTTGCCATTAAGATTACTAAGGAGTGTGACTGTTTAGCGAAAGATGATCCGCGAGTTGCACCTGATATCGGGATATTGGCTTCAACTGACCCGGTAAGTATTGACCAGGCTAGCCTTGATTTGGTAAATCTTACTTGTGGTAAAGATATTTTTAAAGAGCTTCATCCAGAGCGTGATGGTAGTAAGCAGCTTAAATATGCTCAAAAACTAGGCCTGGGCAATCTGGATTATGAGTTGATTGAATTATAAAATATTATGGATAAAGTTTTAGAAGGATTAAATAAAGAGCAGGTGCAGGCAGTTACGCATAACTTCGGGCCGCTTTTAATTATTGCCGGCGCAGGAACAGGCAAGACTCGCGTAATTACCCAGCGTATTGCCTGGTTGATAAATCAGGGCCTGGCTAAAACCGATGAAATCTTAGCACTTACTTTTACGGATAAGGCAGCCAAGGAGATGCAGGAGCGGGTGGATATCCTCATGCCTTATGGTTACACGGATATTTGGATCTCTACGTTCCATGCTTTTGGTGACCGTGTTTTGCGCGAGAATGCTTTGGTTGCCGGGCTAAATCCGGATTTTAAAGTGCTTGCTCAGGCAGAGGCCGCGGTATTTTTCCGTGAACATCTTTTTGAGTTTACGCTTAATTATTACCGGCCGCTATCTGAGCCTACGCGTTTTATTGAAGCGCTTATTTCATTTTTTAGCCGGGCAAAAGATGAAGATATATCAGAAATTGAGTATTTCAAATATGCTCAGGATTTTTTGATTCAGGCAAAAATCAACCCGGATGATTTAGCTACTGAAGAGCTGGCAGTGCAGCAGATGGAGGTAGCAGGTGCTTATGTTTTGTATCAGGAGCTTTTAGCTAAGCAAGGCCTGATTGATTTTGGTAATCAGTTTTATTTAAGCTTGCGGCTATTACGCGAGCATCCTTTGATTCTGCAAAATTATCAAAAACAATTTAAATATATTCTGGTAGATGAATTTCAGGATACGAATTTCGCGCAGTTTCAGATTATAAAACTTTTGGCGGGCATAACAAGAAATATCACTGTCGTTGCAGATGATGATCAGTGCATTTATCGTTGGCGCGGGGCTGCCTATAGTAATGTGCTTAATTTTATTTCTGAGTATCCTTTAGCTGAAAAAATTACCTTGATTCAGAATTACCGTTCCACTCAACCGATCCTGGATAGTTCCTATCAGTTAATTCAGTATAATAATCCGGAGCGTTTCGAAGTAAAAGCCAAAATTAATAAACAGCTTATTGGTTTAACTAAAGAAGGCCTGCAACCTACGCATTTACATTTTGATACGCATTCAACTGAAGCTGATAATGTAAGTAAGATTATAGAAGATAAAGTAAGTCTAGGTAAGTTTAAGTATAGAGATTTTGCCATTCTTGTGCGCTCTAACTCTGATGCTCAAGGTTTTATCCAATCATTAAATATGCAGAATATTCCCTGGCAGTTTAGCGGTAATCAGGGATTATATGGCCGGGAAGAAGTAAGGCTGTGTATTAATTTTTTGCGTGTGATTGCTAACCCTTCAGATTCATTAAGCTTGTATTATTTGGTGAGCTCTGAGATCTATAAAGTAAATCTAGCGGATCTGGCATTGTGTAATCACTTTGCCCGGCGTAGGAACCTCACGCTTTATGCGGTGTTTAGTGATTTAGAAAAAATTCTGGAGTTAAACCAAGTACAGGATGAGACTAAGGAAAAGATAAAACAGCTGCTTTTGGATATTGAGAAATTCTTGCAGACCGCACGTTCCGAGACAACCGGCAGGCTGCTTTATAGTTTTCTTACTGATACGGGTTATCTTAAATTTCTGACGCATAATCCCAGTTTAGAAAAAGAAACTAAAATTCAGAATATCGCTAAGTTTTTTAATCAAGTGCGTGATTTTCAACTCGTGGCTAAAGAGGACAGAGTGATCAGCTTTATTAAACATCTTAATCTGCTAATTGAGTCAGGAGATGACCCTCCGACAGTAGAGGCAGATTTAGACCAGGATGCGGTAAATATTCTGACTATTCATAAAGCTAAGGGTTTAGAGTTCAAGGTGGTATTTTTAGTCAGCCTGGTACAGGGAAAATTTCCGCTTCCTAAACGATCGCAGCAGATTAGCCTGCCGGATTGCTTAATTAAAGAAATTCTTCCCAGCGGAGATTTCCATACACAGGAGGAGCGCCGGCTTTTTTATGTAGGGATGACGCGCGCGAAAGTTGAATTATATTTTACCAGCGCACAGGATTATGGGGGCAAGCGAATGCGCAAGGTAAGCCAGTTTGTGCTTGAGGCTTTGGGCAAACAGCGCGAAGTGGACACTGAAAAGAAAAAAACCTCAAGCCTGGAGAGTATCCAGCGTTTTGCTCCGGCTAAAGAATTGCCTAAATCAGCCCTTCAGGAAATTCCAGAAGGAAAACTGATTAGTTTAAGTTATTATCAAATTGATGATTATCTGACCTGTCCTTTAAAATATAAATATGTAAATATATTGCGCGTGCCGATTATGGAGCATCATACGGTTATTTATGGCCGGGCTATGCATGAGGCAGTTAGTCAATATCTGTTGTGCAAGCTTGAGGGTAAGAAAATAGAGATGCATGATCTTTTGGATTGTTTCGAAACTAATTTTGACCCCCAGGGATTTCTTGATGTTAGTCATCAGGAGGAGCGTTCCCGTATTGGCAGAGAGGCTTTAATTAGATTTTATAAGGATGAAGAAAGGCGTAATTTGACCCCTATATCTATTGAAGAAAAATTTTCTTTTATAATCGGTAATAATAAGATCGCTGGCAGGTTTGACCGTATAGATATGGAGCATGATGGCGCGGTAATTATGGATTTTAAAACTTCAGCGATTAAGACTCAAGAAAATGCGGATAAGCGAGTTAAGGAAAGCAAACAGTTAGCACTTTATGCCTTGGCCTATCAGTATAGATCCGGGGTTTTGCCGGTTGCAGTCGCGTTATATTTCCTGGAATCCGGGATTATTGGTAGGTATGAACTTAGCGAAGATGATTTAGAGGATGTAAAAAAGGATATTTTGAAAGTTTCTGCGGGAATTCGCCAGCAAAGTTATCCAGCTAAACCCGAATATAAGGCCTGCACTTATTGTGCTTATAATCAAATTTGCCCTCAGGCAGTAATGCGTTGATGATTCTATAATAAGCCGGGCTGATTTTCATTAACTATTAATAACAGTAGGGCAGGTTTAAACCTGCCCTACTATGTTGAAAGTCGACAGGATTCGTTGCGCTGCATGTTAATCTAAAAGTTGACAAGTTTCCCTATTTGGGCTATAGTTAAGGTAGAAAATTAAGGGTATGAATACAATTATTTCGATAGGTATTTGGTTGGTCAGTGGTTTATTGACTATTCTGCTTTTCTTCGTGGTCTTTTTTCTAAATATCCTGCTTTTCCCTTTTGATAAGAAAAAAAAGATTACTCATAGGCAGTGTTTCTGGTGGTCGGACGCTGTTATCGGCTTCAATCCTTATTGGAACGTATCTGTCCATGGCCTTGAGAATATAGACCACAAAAGAACTTACGTGATTATCTCTAACCACCAGAGCATGGCGGATATCGCAGTTCTTTATCAGACTAAGATGCAGTTTAGGTGGGTGGCTAAGGCGAGTTTGTTTAAGGTGCCTTTTATCGGCTGGTGCCTTGGGTTGATTAAACATATTAAGCTCCTACGCGGTGATTTCACAAGTATCAAAGAGGTTTATCAGGCGGCAAGCAAGTGGTTACAAAAAGATATCTCTGTATTGTTTTTTCCGGAAGGCACGCGTAGTTCAAGCAATCAAATGGGTGAATTCCAAAATGGGGCTTTTAAGTTGGCGATTAAAGAAAAAAAGCCTATTTTACCTATTTGCCTAAGGAATACGCATAATGCTATCCCTAAGGGTAGCTGGATTTTTAAAACTAAGGTTAAGGCCTCAGTTACTGTACTTCCGGCAGTAGAAACTGATGGGTTTGGGCCGGGCGATTTTGTTTTACTCAAGGATATTGTACGCGCTAAACTTATGGAAGCAGGAGAAAGTATAGATGCAGAAAAAATTTAAGATTTTGTTTTTAATCTTTGCGGTATTTCTGGCTATCTTTGTTGTAGCCAGTATTTTAGTCGCGGTATACGCGCCTAAAATTGTTGAAGATCAGATTCAGCAGAATCTAAAAGTTAAGGTTTCTCTAAGTAAAATAAGTTTAACATTGCCTTTTACTATTACACTTGAAAAATTAGAGATAGGTGATTTTGCCAGTATCAAGAGAATATCTTTTTCTCCGAACTTAATTAGTTTATTATTCGGTAAAATAGTTATTCATGGTTTAAATATTACAGAACCAGTGATTAATCTTGTGCGATCATCAGATGGCTTGCTAAATTTGCCGGTTTTAGAGCAGAAGGGCTCACCATTAGCAATTTATCTGACTAGTTTTAAAGTGCAAGGCGGCAAAATAATTTTTACGGATAGGAAGGTAAACGCTGCGGGGTATCAGATAATTGTTGAGAAGCTAGATGTAAGTGTAGCTAAAGTTTCTTTGCCGATACTGTCGCTGGCTACAAATTTTAGCTTAAGCGCGCAATTAGCAACTTTCGCGGGAAAACCTTTTGGCAATATTATTTTTTCTGGATGGCTTGATTATTTGGCCAGGGATATGGATGCAAAACTAACTGTTAAAGATATGGATATAACGAATTTTTCATCTTATTATGGTAACTTTATTTCTAATAAAAAACTTTTATCAGCCAAGCTCGATCTTAGTTCGACTTTCAAAGCTAAAAATAACACTTTGAATATTATGACGGATTTAAATCTTTCGCAGCTTGTTTATGAAGCAGCAGAAGAACAGCAGCTAGGCCTAGATTTAATGAAAAACGCCTTGGATCTGTTTACTGATACTTTAGGGGATTTACATTTAGTTTTTAATATTGATACCAAGTTGGATAATCCGGCAATAAGTCAGGATAAGTTAAAAAGTGTAATTTTAAAGGCGGCAACTAAGAATCTTCGTAACCAGTCTCCAGAACAGCTAGTAGATAAGGTAAGTAAAATTATAGATAAGTATAAGGATTACGGAAAAGAGTTAAAGGGTTTGTTTTCAAATGGACGAGATAAAAACTAAATCTTTAAGAAATATAGAAGAGAAGATGGAAAGCTTGGATAGCGGTTCTTTGCGTTATCACATCCTTGAAAGTGCTAAAAATTTTAAGTGCTCCTGGATTGAGTTAGGGCGTTCACTTTATTCAGTTTGGAAAGAAAAAATGTATAAAGAGTGGGGGTATATAAATTTTGATATTTATGTTTCCCGTGAAATAGGCATTCGTAAGCAGACAGCAATGAAACTGCTTAAGTCATATTATTTCCTGGAAAAAGAAGAGCCGCAGTATTTAAAAGCTGATTATGCTCAGGCGAATAAGGCCGCGCAAATTCCAAGTTATGAATCAGTAGATATTTTGCGTCAAGCGAAAAATAAGAAAATATTAGATGAGGATGATTATAATAACCTGAAAAAAGAGATTTTTGAGAAAGGCCGCGATGCTGTCGAGTTAAAGAAGAATTTGGGTGTGATTATTCGCTCTAGGCAGGAGTTAGAGCCAGAAGAGGCGCAGGAAAAAAGGAAGATGGCTACGCTCAGGCGGCTTTTAGGCCAATTGCGTTCGCTTAAGCAGGAGGTTGAGGTTTTAAAAATGCTTCCTATGCCTTTAATTAAAGAGTTGGATGCTCTAATTAAAAAGCTTGATTTGGAGATAGGGGTGTAGTCGTTATGAAAGTTGTCATGAAAGAAGTTATGACTTTAGAAAAGAAAATGCTGGCTTTAGGAGTTCGCGAAGAAGACATTATAGAAAGTTTTATTCGCTCAAGCGGCCCAGGAGGGCAGAATGTTAATAAGAGCTCTACTTGTGTGTATCTTAAGCATTTGCCTACGGGCCTAGAAGTAAAGTGTCAACGCCAGCGTTCTCAACTGCTTAACCGCAATCTTGCCAGGCATATACTTTTAAGTAAGATTGAAAATAGAATCAAGCAGGGCCTTTTACAAAAGCAGTCGATTAAGGCAAAAATTATGCGTAAGTCGCGTCAAAAGCCCAAAAACATTAAATTAAGGGTGCTTGAACATAAACGCCGGCATTCAGATAAAAAATCTAAACGTAAGAAAATCCGCGAAATTGAAGTTGCATAATCATTTTCTTGTGGTAGAATAAAAAAATTAATTCATATCTTAAATAAGGAGGTTAATATGGGAAACGGTTTAAGTTTTATTAGTGGGTTAATTTCTCTGGCTTTAACTATTTGGTTTGTATATTTTAGCGTATTGGTAATTCAGAAATTAGATAAGGTAATTGAGCTTCTAAATAAAAAATAAAAAAGATAACTTATTGACTTGCTAACTTAATTAACATATAATCGAACGTAAGGGAGGTGAAGAAATTGGTTTTGGTAAAAGAAAAGAAAGCAAAATTGATTGATGATTTTAAGGTGCATTCCAAGGATACTGGTTCTGCTGAGGTTCAGATAGCAATTTTAACTGAGAGAATTAATGGTTTAGGTGATCACTTCAAAACGCATAAGAAGGATTTACATTCTCGCCATGGACTGCTCATACTAGTAAGTAGGCGCCGCAAACTCCTCAAATATCTCAAGGACAAAGATATGAAGAAGTATGAAGAGGTCTTGGGAAAACTTAAATTGAGGAAATAAAGCCTTCAAGGTTTAATCCACAAAGAAAAGAGAGCTGAATAATGCAAAAGAAAAGTTTACAAATTAAATTTGGGTCAAATGACCTTATTTTAGAGACGGGTAGAATGGCTAAGCAGGCCAATGGCTCGGTTACTGTTACTTATGGCGGAACAGTAGTTTTGGTTACTGCCTGTATGTCTCGTGAAGTACGCGAGGGACAGGGTTTTTTCCCTTTAACAGTAGAATATCAGGAGAAAACATACGCAGCAGGTAGGATCCCCGGAGGATTTTTTAAACGTGAGGGCCGGCCTTCAGAAAGTGAAATTTTAACCAGCCGGCTTATTGACCGGCCTATTCGTCCGTTATTCCCTGAAGGTTTTTTAAACGAAGTTCAGGTTATGGCTATCGTTTTGTCAAGTGATGGGGAGAATGAATCAGATATTTTGGCATTAATTGGCGCAAGCGCTGCTTTATCTATTTCCAGTATTCCTTTTAAGGGCCCAATAGCTGCTTGCCGGGTAGCGAGAGTAAATAATGAATTCGTTTTAAATCCTACCTATACTCAGATTGGGTTGGCAGATTTAGAAGTTGTGGTTACCGGCAATAGCCAGGGCGTAGTGATGTTAGAGTCAAGGGCTAATGAGATCTCTGAAGAGATTTATTTTGAGGCGGTAAAGTTCGGTATGGATAGTTTAAAGCCTATTCTAAGCATGCAAGAAGAATTCTGCAAGCTTTATGGAGAAAAGAAAGCAAAAATTGAGCTTAAAACGATTGATGCAGCGATTATGCAGAAGATTGAATCGCTTTCTGAAGAGAAATTAAAAAATGTATATAAATTAAGTGGAAAAGATGAGCGCGAGGAAGAAGTCGCTTTATTAACTAAAGAATTAGAAACACAGTTAGTTGGCGAAGGATTTTTAGCAGCTGATATTCGTACTGGAATTCATGAAGTAGAGAAGAAGCAGGTACGTAGAATGATTTTACATGAGAATGTGCGCATAGATGGACGCTCTTTTACACAGATTCGTCCGATTAGTTGTGAAGTTTCTGTCCTGCCGCGTACTCATGGATCAAGCCTTTTTACTCGCGGGCAAACTCAGAGTTTAGCTATAACTACTTTAGGTACAGGTGAAGATGAGCAGTTGGTTGAGGCATTAGAGGGAGAAAAGAAAAAATCTTTTATGCTGCATTACAATTTTCCATCTTTTAGTGTTGGTGAGACAAAACCTGTGCGTGGACCTGGAAGACGTGAAATTGGGCATGGTGCTTTAGCGGAAAAGTCGTTGCTTGCAGTTATGCCTTCAAAAGAAAAATTTCCTTATACTATAAGAGTTGTTTCTGAGATCTTAGAATCTAACGGTTCAAGCAGCATGGCTTCTGTTTGCGCGGCTACACTTGCGTTAATGGATGCTGGGGTACCGATTAAGCAAGCTGTGGGTGGGGTGGCCTTAGGTTTAGTTAAAGATGGGGAAAAAGAAGTTATCTTAACTGATATTGCCGGGCTAGAGGATCATTTTGGCGATATGGATTTTAAGGTTGCCGGCACACGAGACGGCGTTACTGCAGTGCAGTTGGATTTAAAGATTGATGGGATATCTTTAGATTTATTAAAAAAGTGCCTTGCCCAATCTAAAGAAGGAAGATTTTTTATTTTGGATAAAATGAACAGTGCATTAACTGCTCCACGTAATGAGCTTTCTAGCTTTGCCCCGCGCATTGATGTAGTAAAAATAAATACTGAAAAAATTGGCGAGTTGATTGGCCCGGGTGGGAAAAATATCAAAGCAATTATTGCTGCAACAGGCGCTAGTATTGATATTAAGGATGACGGAACAGTTTTGGTTGGTTCTACTGACGCCTCAAAGTCAGAAGCGGCGATTAGAATGATTAAGGCAATTGCTGAGGATGTTGAGGTAGGCAGGATTTATTCAGGCAAGGTAAAACGTATTATGCCGTTTGGTGTGTTTGTGGAGATTGCTCCGCGCAAAGAAGGCCTGGTGCACGTTTCCGAATTGTCTGCAACATTTACAAAGAAAGTGGAAGATATTGTTAAAGTCGGCGACGAGTTTAAGGTTAAAGTTATCGGCGTAGACGAATTAGGCCGAATTAATTTAAGTAAGAAACAGGCAGAGTAAAGCAGTTAATTTTGAGAAGTGAGAGAAAGAAGAATAAATGAGGTTAAGGGCGTTGTTTTAGTAGCAGCAGGGCTGATGGTACTTGTCAGCCTTTTGCGTTTTGATCGTCTTGACCTTGTGTTTTATAGCTCGCATCCTAATTTTCCCCCCAAAAATCTTCTAGGAGTTTTCGGCGCTTATTTAGGCGGATTAATCATATTTCTAATTGGCAATATCTCAAGTTTTTTGATTCCATTTCTGGTTATTATGTTGGGAATTAAATATTTCCGCCAGGATAAACCCTATTTAAGCGTTCCACGTTTACTTGGAATGTTTGTGTTTTTGGTATCCGTAAGTTCACTTATCGGCATGTTCAATTTAACTAACGATATGCTTAGATTCCATAGTGCAGGTTTTCTGGGTGCGCTTACTTCTAATTTTGTAACTACCTATTTTAGCCGTTTAGGCGGGTTCATTATTTTTATTACCTTTATTATTCTTTCTTTAGCTTTAGTTACTGAGGTTCTTATTTCATCTCTTTTTTTAAAAGTATTCGAGAAAGGAAAATCTATTTTCTTTGGTTTATTTAAATTCTCCAATCATGTCAGTAAGCAGAAGGCAACGCAAGTTCATCTTAAGAAAGAAGTCCAACCCATTACTGCATCTTTATCTAAGCCTAGGATATTTATGCCGGAGCCCTCTGGGCAGCCAAAGGTAAATATTCAGTTTAAGGGCAAACCGCAAGAAGAAAAAATTAAACAAAAATCCAGTGAACTAAAGATCGGCGATTATCATTTGCCTTCAATTAATTTATTGGATGAGCCGCCTGCTCCGGATACTAAGCAAATTAAAGAAGATCTTGAAGCTAGCGCGAGAACCTTAGAAGATACGTTAGAAGATTTTGGGATCCTCGCTAAGGTTACGGATATTATCCGTGGCCCGGTAATTACGCGTTATGAGCTTGAACCTGCCGCCGGAGTAAAAATAAATCGCATAGAAGCCTTAAGTGATGATATTGCTCTTGCGATTAAAGCTCAATCAGTAAGAATTATTGCGCCTATTCCAGGTAAAGGAAGGGTGGGCGTAGAAGTCCCTAACTTAACGAGTACTTTAGTTTGCATTAAAGATTTGCTTACAAGTAGCGAATATCATAAACAGAAATCAACTTTAACTTTAGCTTTAGGTAAAGATATTACCGGTAGATCAGTATTTGGCGATTTGGATGATATGCCGCATCTTTTGATTGCCGGAACTACTGGTTCAGGTAAAACTGTGTGCGTAAACACTTGTATATTATCTTTGCTTTTTAGAGCATCACCCAATGATTTAAAGTTTTTGATGATTGATCCCAAGATGGTTGAGCTGATGCCTTTTAATGGCCTGCCGCATCTTTTATGCCCGGTTGTAACCGATGCCAAGAAGGCAGCGGTTGCGCTTAATTGGGTGGTTCTTGAGATGGAGAATCGCTATCAGCTGTTAGCCAAAGAAGGGGTAAGAAATATTGAGGCGTATAATACAAAACAGGAAAAGATCCCTTATATTATAGTTATTGTAGATGAATTTGCAGATTTGATGAGTGTGGCACGCGATCAGATTGAGAATGCGATTACGCGACTGGCACAGTTGTCGCGCGCAGTAGGCATACATTTAATTTTAGCTACTCAACGGCCAAGTGTGGATGTTATTACTGGCGTAATTAAAGCTAATTTGCCTGCGCGAGTATCTTTTAAAGTCGCCTCTAAAGTTGATTCGCGCACAGTTTTGGATATGAATGGCGCGGAGACTTTATTAGGTAAAGGAGATATGCTTTTCTTGCAGCCAGGTAAAGAAGATCTTGTGCGTATTCAGGGGGCTTTTGTTAAGGATGCAGAGATTGAGCGAGTTGTAGAGTTTATCAAAGCGCAAGGCGCGCCAGTTTACGACGATGAAATTCTTAAAGAGCAGCAAAAAAATAATCTGTCTAATGGAGAAAAGGATGAGGTTTATGATGAGGCAGTGCGCGTAATCATGGAAAGCAATCAGGCTTCAGTTTCCATATTGCAAAGGCGTATGCGTTTAGGTTATACGCGTGCTGCACGTATAATTGATACCATGGAGATGGAAGGTTTAGTCGGCCCATTTGAAGGAAGCAAGCCGCGTAGGATTTTGGTTGACCGCCAAACTTGGCTTCGGGATTTAACAGGTGGTAACACCCCGCGATTATAAGGTATTGCGCGCCTGCCTGCCGGCAGGCAGGGGTGTGCCCTTATGGGCAATGGAGTAGAAAAATAATGAATATTGAGACTGCAGGCGCGCGTTTAAAAAAGATTCGTCAAGAAAGAGGTTTGACGCTTGAGGATATACAGAAAAAAACAAAAATCCATGTTAATGTTTTGCGTGCGGTTGAGGGGGATAGCTTATCTGATTTAAGCCCTATATATCTTAAAAGTTTTATTAAGATTTATTGTAACTATCTTGGCCTTGACTATAAAGATTATGTTGGTGAAACCAATTTAACGCATAAGCCGATATTAAATGCAACTGTTGGCAGGGATATTGGCCAGCGCGCACAAGACAAGCTAGCATTTGTTAAGGATGCTTCTGTAAAATTAAACGCAATGAAGCCATCGCCTAAATTTAAGAAAGTAATTATATCTATCGCATTAGCGGTAATTTTTTTATTCTTAATGATTAACTTAATTAAGTTAATCTCATCTAAGTTTAAACATCAAGCAGGCAAGGCAAAGATTGTTCTTTCTAGGCCCACGTCAAAAACCGCTACCTCAACGCAAATTAAAATGGCTAAAGGAATAACTCAAGGTTTTACATTAGGTTTATTTGCGCGCGATAAATCTTGGATTTCTGTTAAAGTTGATGGAAAAGTCGTTTTCCACGGAGTACTTGCACGAGGCAGGTCTGAAAGTTGGTCAGCTAAAGAAAAAATTGAGTTGTCCCTTGGTGATGCCGGTGCAGTAGAATTGCAGGTCAATGATCAGCGTTTTTCTAACCTTGGCCGCCGCGGCCAGCCTTTAAAGAATATTATTATTAATAAAGAAGGTCTGAAAATTTCTTAATGAAGCAAAAATTAGGGATATTAAGCCTAGGTTGCCCGAGGAATTTAGTTGATGCAGAGAGCATAACCGGCCGGCTTAACTTTAAAGGTTATAAGATTATTGAGGATGTAACAGGCGCGGATGTTGCTTTGGTGAATACTTGTGCTTTCACCCAAGATGCTAAGCTTGAATCCATTGACGCTATTTTAGATTTAATTGAGCTTAAGAAACAGGGGAAGGTTAAGAAGATTATTGTTTACGGGTGTTTAGCTCAGCGTTACAAAGATGAGTTAAGAAGACAATTGCCCGAGGTTGATGCTTTTGTAGGGACACTTGGGCTTAATCACGAAACAAAAAGGTTTGCTTTAACTCCGGCGCATTATGCTTATTTAAAAATATGCGAAGGTTGCGTTAATAACTGCAGTTATTGCGTAATCCCTAAGATTAAAGGCAAGTTAACCAGCCTTGACGAAGTATCGATAATTAATAAAGTTAAGCGTTTTAATAACGAAAAGATTTCCGAACTTAATATTATTGGCCAGGATATTACGGGTTTTGGCATAGACCGCTACGGGCAAAGCCAACTAACGGCTCTTTTAAAAAAAATAATAGATAGTACGCCGGATATTGGTTGGATCCGGTTATTATATTTAAATCCCGAAAGAGTTAGTGATGAGTTGTTAGCGATGATTAAAGCAAGCACGCGCATATGTAAATATATTGACTTGCCTATTCAACATATTAATAATCGCGTGCTTTCACTTATGCGCCGTAATATTACTGAAAAAGGAATCGTTTCTCTTATTCAAAAGATTAGAAAAATTATTCCAGGAGTTTGTTTGCGTACTTCGCTTATCGTGGGTTTTCCTTCGGAGACCGATGAAGAATTTAAACAATTATTCAACTTTGTCCAGGATATAAAGTTTGAAAGGCTGGGGGTATTTATTTATTCACGCGAAGAAGGTACACCTGCTTATAATTTTAAGGGGCAAGTTCCTAAGGAACTTAAAGAGGAGCGGTTTAATATGATTATGTCTTCGCAGGCCGGTATTGCTGCTGATGTAAACAGCAAGTTATTGGGAAAAAGTATTCTTGTTTTGGTTGAAGACAAACTCGATGGCGCATATATTGGCCGTACGCAATATGATGCACCTGAAGTTGACGGCGTTGTTTATATAAATTCAAAGAAGGCATTAAAAAAAGGTGAATTTGTAAAAGTGAAAATTACAGATACATTAGAATATGACTTAGTAGGGGAGGTAAAATCATGAATTTAGCTAATCGTATAACCATGTCGCGTATTTTGCTAACTTTTGTATTTATGTTTTTTTTATTTTGTCAGGGCCTTTGGGCTAAAGCCGCCAGTCTTATTGTTTTTATGCTTGCCGCGCTTTCTGATTTGTTCGATGGCATGATTGCCCAGCGCCTAAATATGGTTACGGATTTTGGTAGGCTTATGGACCCTATTGCTGATAAAATTCTGGTTTTAGCGGCTTTTGCTGCATTTGTACAGATGCAGTTAATTGATGCCTGGATGTTTGTGATTATTGTCTCTAGAGAAATATTGATTACTTCTTTGCGCCTGTTTGCTTTAAATAAAGGTAAGGTGCTTTCTGCGGCGCGCGCAGGAAAACATAAAACAGTTTCCCAGATGGTTGTAATATTCGCTATTTTAGGTTTTATATTACTTAAAGAGATCGTGCTTAAATATTCAACTTGGAATCCTGCTTGGGAAGGGATTTTCCGCCAAGGCATATTTTGGTTGATGGTAGTGACTTTGGGATTGACACTTTATTCCGGGTTATCCTATCTTTGGGAGAATCGTAAGATAATTGCTCGTCTATGAAATTTGTCCTTCTGCGCAACTTTTTTATTAAGGCAATTAGCTCAGTTTTTTTTATTGGGTATCTTCCTTATGCGCCGGGTACTTTTGGTAGCCTTGCCGCAGTGGGATTAGTTTGCCTGCTTAAAACTAGTAACTCTCCAACCTATTTTTTATTTACTTTAGCAGTAGTTGTCTTAGGTTTATTTACTTGTGGACGCATGGAGAATCTGTTAGGTAAGAAAGACCCCGGATGTATTGTTATTGATGAAGTAGCGGGTATGTTTATCGCGCTTAGTTTTATGCCGATTAATTTAAAAATACTTTTTTTAGCTTTTTTGATATTTCGTATTCTGGATACGCTTAAGCCATTCCCAGCCGGAAGATTACAACATTTGCATGGTTCTCTGGGAGTGATGATTGATGATTTAATCGCTGGTATTTATACAAATATTGTGCTTTTGGTAATTTTAAAGTTGGCTGTTCTTTAGATTTTTATAAATTAGCGGATAATAAACGCATTGCCTTTAAAGCAGCATGCTTACGAATATCCTCTCTCCTGCCAGGAAATAAAAATAATCGAGAAAAGGTTTTGTTTTTGAAGGATAGGCCAATATATACTGTGCCCTTGGGTTTTATGGCCGTTGCGCCTGTGGGGCCAGCAATGCCGGTTATACTAATACCAAAATCCGCGTTTATTTTTTTGCGGATATTTCTTGCCATTAATAGCGCAACTTTATTTGATACTGCGCCATATTTATTGATTATTTTCTCAGGTATATCTAAAATCCGTTTTTTTGAATTATTACTGTAGGCAACTACGCCTAAGAGAAAATAAGCGGAGGCTCCAGGATGTTTAGTGAGCAGGCTACAGAGTAACCCGCCAGTGCAAGATTCAGCAACAGAGATGGTTTTTTTGTGCTTAATCAGTTTATTATGGAGTTGTTTGGCTGTTTTATTTAGCATATTGATATTATAGCTTCTTTTAATTGTATTGACAAGGCCGCTCTTTTTGTTATACTATTTAGTAATTAATCTTCGGGGCAGGTGTAAATCCTGACCGGCGGTCGCGCACAAGCGCGCACCGGCGCTTCCTTTAGTGCCGGGTGTCATATAGCCCGCGAGCGAGAGCATGAATTAAGAGCCCTTGCAGATCTGGTGAGATTCCAGAGCCGATGGTGCCATACGCATGGCGAAAGTCCAGATGGGAGAAGATTGAAATCAACCTACCCGAAGATTTTGTTTCGGGTTTTTTATTGAGCCCCGCCGTTGGCGGGGCGAAATAACCCCGCTTCTTGCGGAGTTTTGCGAAGCAAGACGGAGCAGCGGGGTAAAGGAAAGAAAGAGAAAATGTTCAATAGCATAGCTGAAATATTAGAAGATTTGAGAAACGGCAAAATGGTCATCGTGGTGGATGATGAGGATCGCGAGAATGAAGGCGATCTGGTAATGGCAGCTGTTTCTGTCGGACCTAAAGATATAAACTTCATGGCTAAGTTTGGCCGTGGGCTTATTTGCGTTCCCATGGAAGAAAAAAGATTACGCTTTCTAGAACTTGATCCTATGCTGAAAAATACTTTACAGGCTAATAATGAAGACCCATTTAAGACTGCTTGGATGATCTCTGTTGATGCAGCTAAAGGTGTAACTACTGGAATTTCGGCTTATGATCGCGCCAGGACAATTGAAGTTTTAATTAATCCACAGAGTAAACCAGAAGATTTAGTGCGTCCCGGGCATATCTTTCCTTTACGCGCTCGTCGAGGAGGGGTTTTGGTTAGGGCCGGGCATACTGAGGCAAGCTTAGACCTTATGAGTTTAGCTGGCCTTTATCCAATAGGTGTAATTTGCGAGATTATGAATGATGATGGCTCTATGGCGCGGATGTCTCATTTGTTAGAGTTTGCTAAGAAACATAGCCTAAAAATTTGTACTATAGCTAGTTTAATTGAGTATCGCCGTAAATCAGAGAAGTTGGTAGAGCCAATTGTAGAGACTAAGCTTCCTACAAAATTCGGAGATTTTAAATTGGTTATTTATCGCGATAAAACTAATCTCCAGACACATATTGCTCTTACCATGGGGGTTTGGTCAGATGAAGAGGTTTTAGTGCGCGTACATTCAGAGTGTTTGACTGGAGATGTTTTTAGTTCACTGCGTTGTGATTGCGGTAGACAATTAGAAAAAGCCATGGAAATAATCGGCCAGGAAAAAAAAGGCGTAATTCTTTATATGAGCCAGGAGGGCCGTGGCATCGGCCTAGTAGAGAAACTGCGTGCGTATAGCTTGCAGGATAAAGGTATGGACACAGTGGAGGCAAATGAGGCCTTAGGATATAAGGCTGATTTGCGAGATTACGGTATCGGCGCGCAGATATTGGTAGATTTGGGTATAAAGCAGATAAAATTGTTAACTAATAATCCACGTAAGATCGTAGGCCTCCAAGGATATGGTTTAAAAGTTTCAGAGCGTATACCTTTGGAAATTGTTCCGAACATTGAAAATTATAAATACCTGAAAACAAAAAAAGATAAACTTGGTCATCAAATAGAACTTTAGATAATTAAAAAGGGAGATACTATAAACATGTCATTCTGAGGGAGCGAAGCGACCGAAGAATCTATCTTTTAGATTCTTCGCCCTTCGGGCTCAGAATGACAAAGCAGGAGGGAATTATGACAAAGGTGATTGAAGGCAATTTGTTAGCAAAAGGTAAAACTTTTGGATTAGTCGCTTCAAGATTTAATGATTTCATGACCAAAGAGCTGGTAAGC
The DNA here is from genome assembly GCA_022013085.1 of Candidatus Omnitrophota bacterium. Classification (GTDB taxonomy): domain Bacteria; phylum Omnitrophota; class Gorgyraeia; order Gygaellales; family Profunditerraquicolaceae; genus UBA6249. Next base: position 17,994 of record JAKLQX010000022.1, read on the forward strand.
GGTTGTATTGATACTTTGGTAAGGCATGGTGCTGATGAAAAAGATATTACCTTAACTTGGGTTCCTGGCGCATTTGAGGTTCCTTTAATTGCTCAAAAGATGGCGCAAACCAAAGCATTTGATGTATTGGTTTGTCTAGGCACAGTGATCCGTGGAGCAACCCCGCATTTTGATTATATTGTTTCTGAAGTTGCAAAAGGAGTGGCAAAAGTTGCTTTAGATAGCGGCGTTCCGGTTATCTTTGGTATTATCACTGCTGATAGCATTGAACAGGCGGTAGAGCGTTCAGGTTCTAAGGATGGCAATAAGGGCAAGGATGCTGCTCTTTCTGCTATTGAGATGGCAAATTTAACGAAACAGATAAAATAATAACTTAATTCCGACAAGTGCGAAAACGAACTAAAGCTAGAGAATATGTGTTGCAGATGCTCTACCAGGTTGATATCACCCGGGGCGGTTGGCAGGAGATCTTTGAAAACTTTTGGGAATCTAAAGATGATGAAGATTCCTCAGAAGAGCTAAAGGATTTCTCTGCGCAATTATTTAAAGGGACAGTAGAGCATTCGCAGGAGATTGATAAGAAAATTAGTTTGTATGCGGCGAATTGGCAGCTTGAGCGTATGGCATTTGTGGATCGCAATATTATGCGTTTAGGTTGTTTTGAGCTTCTTTTCCGGGAGGATATTCCGCCAAAAGTAGCGATTAACGAAGCTGTTGAGCTGGCTAAGAAATACTCCGGATCAGAGTCTGGCAAGTTTGTCAACGCCATACTGGATAAAATAAAAATCGAGAAAGAGAAATGAACCCCGCACCTTCTTTATATTCAATATTAAAAGCTAAAAGTTTGAGAAGAATGAATAAATTAGAAGGTGCGGAATGAAGTACGCGGATTTGCATGTACATACCATTGAAAGTGATGGCACTTCTTCGCCTGCTCAATTAGTTAAGGGAGCTCTTGAGCGTGGATTATCCGCTATAGCCATAACTGACCATGATACTGTAGGCGCGATAGCAGAGGTTTTAAAAGAAGCTCAGGAAACTACCTTAGAGATAATTCCTGGAATCGAACTAACTTCGCAACAGGATAATCAGGAAATTCATATACTGGGTTATTTTCTAGATTATACTCAGCAGGGGCTGCTTGATAAATTGCAATTAGTTCAGCAAAACCGGGTCCAGCGAGTTTATAAAATTGTAGAAAATCTAAAGGGCTTAGGGATAGAGCTTAATGCGCAGACTGTTTTTGATATTTCTGGCCGTGGCACAGTAGGCAGGATGCATATTGCCCGAGCGTTACTTCTTGATGGCTGGGTTGGTTCAACTAGCGAGGCATTTCGCAAATATATAGGGGATGATTCACCAGCTTATGTCTGTGGTTTTCATTTATCTGTGCTTGAAGCGATAAAGTTAATTAGTGAAGCTGGCGGAGTGGCTGTTTTAGCACATCCTTATGTATTAGATAATGATGAGTTAATTACTGAGTTTGTGAGTTACGGTTTACAAGGCCTGGAGGTATATTATCCCGAACATTCTCAATCACAGGTTAATTTCTATTTAGATTTAGCTAAAAATCTAGGTCTGCTCGTTACGGGTGGCTCGGATTTTCATGGTAGTGTAAAACCAAATATAAAATTAGGTACAATTAAGATACCTTTTGAATTAGTAGAAAAATTACGACTTGCCAAGAGATTATGAAAAGAGACGATGAATATTATATGCAGTTAGCTTTAAGATTAGCGCTTAAGGCAAAAGGAAAAACATCCCCTAATCCTTTAGTCGGTGCGTTGGTAGTTAAAGGGGATAAAATTATTGGCCAAGGTTTTCATGCCAAAGCAGGATCTGCACATGCAGAGATTATTGCTTTAGACCAGGCAGGTAACAAAGCAAAAAGAGCAACTTTATATGTTACGCTCGAGCCATGCGCGCATACTGGAAAAACTCCGCCTTGTGTTAATAGAATAATTCAAAGCGGGGTTAGGGAAGTGGTTGTCGGCATGATTGACCCGAATCCTTTGAATAATGGCAAAGGCATTATGTTACTTAAACAAAGTAATATTAAAGTTAAGGTAGGAATTTTAGCTGATAAACTGGAAAAGATAAACGAAGGTTTTGTAAAATATATTACTACCGGGTTTCCTTTTGTTACGGTTAAAGTCGGGCAATCTCTTGACGGCCGCATTGCTACATATTGCGGTGATTCTAAATGGATAACCTCGGATAAGTCACGCGCTTTTGTGCACAGAATACGTAAAGATTATGATGCGATTATGGTGGGAGTAAATACTGTGCTTAGGGATAATCCGCGTTTAAATGCTTGGTTTTCCGGGAAACAGCCGATTAAACAGCCGATTAAGGTAATCGTTGATAGTAATTTAAGCACGCCTGAAAATGCTAATATTTTTGCCAACAATAGCCAAGTGATTATTATAACTTTACCTAGCCGTCCTGGCCAGGAGACGGATAATCGCAAGAGATTATTTGAGAAAGCAAAGGTAATTGAGGTAAAAGAGAAATCTGGCCAAATTAATTTGCGTGATGCCTTAAGGAAACTTAGCCGGTTAAAAATAGCTAATATTATTGTTGAGGGAGGGGGCACATTGATTGGCTCTCTTTTTGATGAAAAATTAGTGGATAAGGTATTATTTTTTATTAGTCCTAAGATTATTGGCGGCAAGGACGCTGTTTCTTCGGTAATGGGTAAAGGGGTAAAACGCGTAGATCAGGCGATAAAGTTGCGAGATATAAAATTTAAGCACTTTGCTGAGGAGTTGCTTGTAGAAGCAAGTATAAAATAGATGTTTACTGGTATTATTGAGGAATTGGGAAAAGTTAAAAGAATTGCGCAAATAGGCGCGATGAAGCTTCTTGAAATTACGGCCGATAAAACCCTGCAAGATACTAAGATTGGTGAAAGTGTAGCAATTAATGGAGTGTGCTTGACTATAGTTTCTCTTGGAGATAATTCTTTTAGTTTTGAAGTTATGCCTGAGACTTTTAAAGGCACTAATCTTGGTTTGCTTAAAATCGGTGAGCAAGTAAATCTGGAGCGTAGCCTTAAGGTAGGAGATAGAGTTTCTGGGCATTTTATTAGCGGACATATTGATTGTTTGGGTTTGGTACGCAGAAAATCTTTGCGTAACGGGAATTTAGAGTTTGCAGTTGCTGTGCCACCTTTGTTTATGAAATATTGTCTTTCAAAAGGATCTATATCTTTGGATGGTATAAGCTTAACCTTAACAGATAAACGTGCTAATCTTATTAGTGTTTATGTCATTCCGCATACGCTTAAAAATACCACTTTAAGTTTTAAAGGCCCATCGGACAAATTAAACGTGGAATTTGACATCCTCGCTAAAAAGAATTCTTCTTAATTAATTTTCGATTCCCGTCTTTTGCTTCCGAAACTACCAGAGTCATTTTATTAATATTGATAGCGGGTGACTGTCGAGACGAAGCCCTTGCCGCGCGCAACGTAAGCGAGCACGGCGAGGTGGCTCGGCAGGCAGGACCCGCGTAAAGTTCTGTTATTGCGTAAGCTCTAAATTTTTGCTATACTTATTATATATTTGAAATATAATACGGGGCGTGGCTCAGTTTGGCTAGAGCGCTTGCTTTGGGAGCAAGAGGTCACAGGTTCAAGTCCTGTCGCCCCGACATTTATAATTTATGCGCCTGTAGCTCAATTGGATAGAGCACCTGCCTTCTAAGCCGGTGGTTGGCCGTTCGATTCGGCCCAGGCGCGTAATAAATTAAAAAAGAGTGTTATTTTTATGAAAAACTGGAAAAATATTTTTATTATTATTGCAATTTCAGTAATTATTTTTAGCTGTTTTTATGTTTTTTTGCTTTTTCAAGGCAAGTTTTTTATCGCAAATAAGCTCCATGAAGCAACTGGCCGTAAGGTGAGTATAGGCCAGCTGGTTATTAAGCCGCCTTTGAATATAGAGCTCAAGAACTTAGAAATTGAAGGTTTAGCGAAAATAAGCAGTATTTATTTATCACCAAGCATTCCAAATATTTTTCTTGGAAAAATTGCTTTTAATAAAATTAGAATTATAAATCCAAAGATTATTTTGGAGAAGAAATTGTCTGCGCCGCAAGAACCAATTGTTTCAGAAACGGTTGCTATTCCAGATAATGCGGCTGTTGCAGTTGCTATTCCAGATAACGCAGCTGCAAAGCCAGATGTTAGCAAGAAGAGCGATTTGCGTTTAATCATTAAGAGCTTAAAGATCAGGCAGGGAGAACTGGATATTATTGATCAGAGTGCTGGTACGCAGGGGATTAAGCTTACTGTAAGAGACATAAGTTTTGATTTAAAAAATTTGTATACCTTTGCGGTTGACACAAAAACTGATTTCGAATTAAGAGGAAGGATCCCCTGGAATACGGGAGAGCCAGATGGTAAGATTTATATGAGTGGTTGGGTAAACTCATATAAAAAAGATATGTTATCTACTTTAAAAATTGAAAACATTGATGGCATTGCGTTTCATCCTTATTATTCTAATTGGGTTGATTTAGAGAAAGCGCGTATTGTAAAAGCTAAGCTAAGCTTTAGCAGTACTATTAAAGGTGAAAATAATGATATCGCGGCTAATTGCCACTTGGAGTTAGCCGATATTGTGCGTAAGGTGCGCGCTCCCGAAGAATCTCAGGAAAAAGCCGAACGCATTACTGATGCTGTATTAGATATGTTTAAAGCCATGAATCAGGGTAAAGTAGTTTTGGATTTTACTTTTCATACTAAAATGGACCGCCCGGAGTTTAGTTTTGCGTATATTAAATCTGCATTTGAAGGAAAGATTATGCAGGGTAGGGCTAATTCTGGATTAAGAACTCAGGACGTATTATTATTACCTGGAAAAATGCTGCAAAGCGGGATAAGAAGTGGTTCAAATTTATCTAAAGCTTTAGTTGACGGCGTGCTTGCTTTAGGCAATGGCTTAAAGCAATTCTTTGAAGATGGAATGAATAAAGAGGTTCCGGAAAATTAGCTCTTATTAGATTTATGGTGGCTGTAGCTCAATTGGTTAGAGCGTCTGATTGTGGTTCAGAAGGTTTGCGGGATCGTTCCCCGTCAGCCACCCCAAATCTTTGAAGCCTATGATTGATAGTAACGATCATAGGCTTTTCTGTTTTTTAGCTGTTTACAGAGAATGCTTTTATGGTAAGCCATTTCTACCCGTCCTTAGCGGGGATACCTCAGAAAACATCTTTTTGTAAAATATAAAATCATCTTGACAAAGCGTTTTCGATAGTTTATACTTTTACTGTAAGTAAGGATGTAAGGATGTAAGGAAGTAATAACATATTGCCTTATTGGATAGGCTGGTGTTCACTGTTGCGAAAGGAGCGATTAAAATGACTGTTCTTGATACCGCTAAAATTACCTCAAAAGGCCAGGTTACTATACCTAGCCGCATAAGGAAACTTCTGCATATAGATACAGGTTCCTCTTTAGCTTTTGGTTTAAGCAAGGAAGGAGTGATTTTGCTTCCCTGTAAAGTTACCGTAGAATCGCCATATACTGTTAGTGAATGGGCGAAAATTGAGAAGTTAGCCTTGGTCAAAGGCAAGATCTACAAAAGCGCTAAAAGAGCCAAAAAGCATATTGAGGCATTATGAAATTTGAATTTAAATCTTCTTTTGACCGATCGGTGAAGAGTTTTCATGGAAGAGAAAAAGAGGAGATAAAGAAAATTGCTCTCCAAGCGATAGATATACTCTCTCAGGACCGAATGCTCCATAAAGGGATTGGTCTGAAGCGTCTCAAAGGTAATTTCTGGGAGATAAGACACGGCCTTAAGGCAAGAATTCTATTTCGCTGGGAAGGAGATTTAGTGGAATTTATTCTTGCCGGTGACCATAATGATATAAAACGTTTCCTAAAGAATATCTAGCTACCCAGGCAATATTATTTTTTTCGAACGTTGGGAGAGTTTAATGGCTATGATCAGAACAGCGGTCATAGCCGTTTTTATCTCGCGCTGCGTTAAAGAATTAGGGCATCGCATTTATTGGCCGCATATCGTTCATTCCTGTGTGGAAATCTTATAGGTACATTATCAAGCGTTATCCAAGGATTTCTTTGGCCGAAGAAAGGAACCTAATCAAGAAGGCTCAAAGAGGCTCGAAGAAGAGTAAGGATGAGCTTGTTCTTCGTCATATAAGCTTTTTAATCTTTAGAATCCACAAAATGGCATTCCCCGTGTTTATCCAACGTTTTGGAGAGGATTTGCTTGAGGAAGCTATCCTTATTCTCTATAAGAAAATCAAAAGCTATGACCTTGATTACCGTGATAATAAGGGTAATCCTAATCCGGTTAAATTTATTTCTTACATTTGGAAGCGAATCGATGGGTCCATACTTGATACCTTAAAGAAAGAACTCAACGAATCAAATTACTACGATAGGTATAGCGGATACGCCCTCAGAAATGGCGACTTATCGTCTATGTCTGGGTTAAGAGAGATGGACAATTATATCTACTAATCTCTCAAAGAGTTACGTAATCTCTAGCCTAAAGATGTCGGACAAAACGGACAAATTGGCGAGGAATAAACCTCTCTAAATTCAAAATATTCTTGATATATTGAGGTATTGCGCATATAATTAGGCTAATAAATTAAGAGAGGTTTCCCCTCAGCTAGTAAGAGTGGGACCCCAGTAATTTCTCTCTCCTCGTCGGATGAGAGAGGCAAATAGCCATGATTACTTAACGTGATCATGGCTATTTTTATGCCCTAGGGTGTCAAAGAGTTAGGGGGAGAGTTAGAAAAAAATAGATATGTAAGAGTTCGGGGGGCTGGTAAGAAAGGTAGAATCGTTCAGGGCAAAAAGGCAAAAGTCGCTGTTTATTTAAGTGATGTAGTAAGGATGTTTAAAAATGAAGACAACAGAATAAGGCTCTCTACGAATGATTTAATTGCATCTATCAATAAAGATGGTCGAGTAACTAGTGGGAAAAGATTATATAGCATTCTAAATACACTTTACAGAAGAGAACATCGTAGGCAAAAATAAATACGGGATGTTCTAAAAATGCCACCTTAATCAGGCACTTTTTTGATTAGAATGTGAACTATTTAATCGCGTGTATCAAACGCCGCGGCTTATAACCGTGGTTTTTATTTTGACCTGTATACAGAGAGTCTTTCTGTCGCGCCGTATTTCTGGGCGTCCTTACGAGGGCCACCTCAGAATAACTCTTGACAAAAATTTAGCCTTGTGATATAAATAGAAATCATTTCTATTTGGAAGGATTATATGGAATCGTATCTTCAAATTTTAAAGAACAACCGTTTAAAGATAACCCCTAGGCGCAAAGCGGTTATAGATGTTTTCATGAATAGTGGTTCTCATATGGGGCCTTATGATGTTTATGGGAAATTAAAAAAGAATCTTCCGACAATAGGATTGCCGACAGTATATAGAATATTGGCTGAGTTTAAAGATACCGGCATTTTAGTCCAATCACTATCAGAAAATCGCCAGTTGCGGTATGCACTTTGTACTTTACCTAATGAGCATCACCATCATTTTACCTGCCGCAAGTGTAGGAAGGTTGAAGAAGTTGAATTCTGTAATTTTAAAGGAGTTTCAAGGTTCGTCGAAAAGAATCTTAATGCAAGGGTAGAGGCGCATCAGTTACAGATTGAAGGATTGTGTTCAAGGTGCAAATGAGAGGAGAAAATATGTTTAGACGACGTATTCCCACGCTTATTTTATCAATTTTACTTATGGTTTGTTCTTTTGCTTCTGCTGGTATTGCCGCCAGTGAGGCTAAAGAGATCAAGATGGTTGCTTCATTCTATCCGATGTATATCATGGCTAAAAATGTTACCAGAGATGTTCCGGGAGTTTCAGTTCAGAATCTTACTCCACCATTAACCGGATGTTTACATGATTACACAGTTACAACCAATGACATGAAAAAGCTGGCTGATGCGCAGGTTTTTGTGGCCAATGGCGCAGGTATGGAATCTTTTTTGAATAGAATTGTAGCAGGATATCCCAATATAAAAATAGTACAGCTAGCAGGCGGTATACCTCTTATCAAAGGAGAGGGCAACGAAGGCGATAACCCACATGTATGGGTGAGTATTTTTAATGCGATGATCCAGGTAAAGAATTTAGGTAAAGCAATGGAAGAGTTTGATCCCAGCCATAAAGAGCTCTATGCGAAGAATACGGCTAATTATGTTGCAAAACTTGAAGCGCTGCGCCAGAAGATGCACTCTGAGTTAGCCCCTTATAAGGGCAATTCGATTATAACGTTTCATGAAGCATTTCCGTATTTTGCCCAGGAATTTGACTTAAAGATTGCTGCTGTAGTCGAGAGAGAGCCGGGGAGCGAACCTAGCGCACAAGAACTGGCCGATACCATTGAGCTTGTTAAAAAAAATAGAGTTTTGGCATTGTTTAGTGAACCACAATATTCAGCATCTGCGGCAGGGACTATAGCCAGGGAAACAGGCACTAAAGTATACGTACTTGATCCTGCGGTAACCGGGCCGGATGACTATGACGCCTATATAAATATAATGAAAGATAACCTTAAGGTTTTAAAACAAGCCTTTCAGAACTAAGATAGCGGAGAGTAGCTTCTAATGAAAACTTGTGAGCATTGCTGTACGAAGATTGATAATTTAACAGTCAAATTTGGCGATAATGCCATACTTGATAATGTTAATTTGCATGTTAACTGCGGTGAGGTTATCGGTGTAGTCGGCCCGAATGGTGCCGGAAAAACCACTTTGCTAAGGACAATTCTTGGTGAGATTCCCTATCAAGGAAAAATAGCATTCCGGATAGCCGGTAGTGCTTCTAAAAAACCCAAAATAGGTTATGTTCCGCAAAAACTACAATTTGACCTTAGTTCTCCAATTAGCGTTACAGATCTTGTGGTTTCGGCAATAAGCCGTCATCCTATTTGGGTTGGAGTGAACAAAGATTTATCTGAAAAAGTAAAAGGTGTTTTATCTTTATTCTCAGCACAACATCTATTGAAGAGAAGAGTAGGGGAGCTTTCAGGGGGAGAATTACAGCGAGTTTTGTTAGCTATCGCTATGACCCCTGAACCTGAACTATTGCTTTTAGATGAGCCATCTAGCGGAGTAGATATTAAGGGGCTGTCCCTTTTTTATCAAATCGTAGATGATTTAAGGAAAAAACATGATATTGCGGTGATACTTGTGACCCATGATCTAGCAGGCGTATCTTCTTACGTTGACCGGCTTATACTCCTTAACCGGTCTATTATTGCAGAAGGAGATCCCAAAGAAGTGCTTTCAAATGAAAAGTTAGTAAAGGCCTTTGGCCCAGCTCTATGGAATATTTCTTGTCTGCCGAGCTTAACGTCAAAAGAAAATAATAAAAATGGCGATCATTGAGGTTTGGTATAGATTGCTAGATATGCTTCCATTTAGCTGGACGCATTATGTTTTTATGAAGAATGCGCTTTTGGCGATATTACTCGTTACGCCATTGTTTGCAATTTTAGGGACAATGGTAGTAAATAACCGCATGGCTTTTTTTACTGATGTATTGGGCCATTCCGCGCTTACGGGAATTGCTATAGGGGTACTTTTAGGTTTTCATGATCCAACGTTTCCGATGATTTGTTTGGCTGTGGTTTTAGCCATCGCTATAAACTTGTTAAAAGATACCACCAAAGCTTCCGTTGATACTGTTTTGGGTGTTCTTATGGCATTTATCGTTGCCCTAGGTATTGTTATTTTGAGCAGGCAGGGTGGATTTGTAAAATATACAAGTTATTTGATTGGCGATATCCTCGCGGTTACTCCGCAGCAAATAGCCTGGTTTTTTGTGATAGCTGTGGTTGTTTTGGGGTATTGGTATACGGCAGGAAACGCCATGATACTTACCAGCGTTAATTCGTCTTTGGCGCGTAGCCGCAGGATCAATACTTTTCTTGTAGAGACAAGTTTTACGATACTTCTTGCGCTGGTGGTGATTGTTTCAATAAGGCTGGTGGGAATTTTAATCATAAATTCACTTTTAATTTTGCCTGCGGCAGCATCTCGCAATCTTGCACGAAACATTCGTACATATACGGCATGGGCAGTAATTATAAGCATTTTTTCCGGTATCACAGGGTTAATCGTATCATATTATTGGGGAACAGCATCAGGAGCAACGATTGTTCTTTTTGCCTCAGGCTGTTATGGCATATCAGCATTATTAGGTAGGCGTTTAGTGAAATGACGAATACACTTCAAACAATTATAACTAAGTCGCCTATTCTAGCAATATTCATTGTGTTTTGGGCTGGGTTTATCGCGTCTTTGAGTTCTTGCACGATAATCAGGATCCCTATTGTTTTTGGTTATGTTTCAGGAGCATCACATGACACCAAGAGAAAATCATTTCTATCGGCTGTTTTTTCAAGAGGCGGAGGCTCAGAAAAAGAAGCAGGGATTTCGTATATTTTGATTAGCTCAAGTTAGTTGTGAAACATTGTTACCCGTATGAACATTGTATTTTTTAAAAAGTGATTTCAAGATTTCATTTGACAACTAATAGATTGGTGTTATAATTTTTATATTCGTAATACAGACACCCGGCGCTTATCGGAATTGCGCCGGTGTGCGTCTCTACGCAAGGAGAAGACATATGTCTTCAATAGCAAGGTTTGGAGTTTCTTTAGATAAAGGGCTTCTGGAAAAATTCGATAAACTCATCGAATCCAAAAGTTATACCAATCGTTCCGAGGCTTTCAGGGATTTAATCCGGCAGGAACTGGTAAAGAAAGAATGGTTTGATGCAAATGAAGTTATCGGAGCGGTTACGCTTATCTACGATCACCACAAGCGTGAGTTAGTGAATACGCTTTTGGATATCCAGCATGAGTTCGGATCTTGTATTATTTCCTCGCAGCATATCCATATAGATCATAACAACTGTTTGGAGATACTTGCGGTAAAAGGCTCTCCCGAGAAAGTCCAGCGCTTGTCAGAGAGTCTAAAAGCGGTAAAGGGGGTGAAGCATTCAACGTTAAGCATGTCTACGACAGGAAGAGGCATAGAGTAGTATTATTTTTTTGTCTATTAGTAGCACGAATTTGATAAACGTAATAACACGAATAGTCCAAAGCTTATCACAGTGTGCTACTGAAACAGTAGAATGTGTCGCAGGAAAAAAAGTACAACCCCGCCATCTCCTTGGAAAGAATCCGGCGGGGCTGCGGTACTTGGCGAAGAACATTAAACAACCAAGCCCAGCAATAAGTATACCATAACTTTGAGCTGGTGCAAACAACACTTGAAAGGGGGGTATATTTATGGCGGTTTTAAAGAAAGCAGCATTATTTTCTCTAGTTTTTTCTTTACTTTGTTCTACAGCGGTTTTTGCTGATGAGGTTTCTATCAGAGAGGAAATCAATCAGCTTAAAGAACGCATTACTACTCTAGAAAAGAAAGTTTCCGAGCAAGATACATATATCGCTGCTCAAAATACGACAACCCAGTCGCAGCAGCAGAAGATTATAGAATACGAAACAAAATTATCAAAATTTGAAGAAAATCTTCATGAGATACCCGGTACTCCGATGAAACTTATGGAAGGGCTTGAGCTTGGCGCAGGCGGCACCATGATTGTTCAGGGAACAAATAATACAAATAACGCCACTTCTGATGTAACCAGGAAAGAGGGCCGCGCAGATGCTTCTTATTCAGCAGATATAACTCTTGGTAAAGAGTTTAAGGAGATAGGCGGCAAGGCATTTTTGCATCTTGAGGCCGGCCAAGGAGCAGGGCTTGAGGATGATTTAACTCTTTACTCAAACGTCAATCGTGACGCTGATAATGACAATAATGTACGCCTCACTGAATTTTGGTATGAGCAGGTTTTGTTTAAAGATAAAGTTGCTTTAACTTTCGGTAAGCTTGATCCTACTGCATATTTTGATCAAAGCGAGGTTGCTAATGATGAAACTACTCAATTCTTGGGCAGGCTTTTTCGGAACTCGCCGACAATAGAATTTCCGGATAATACCGCAGGTATCCATTTAGCATATATGCCGGTTGGATGGTTAGAGTTGGGATATGGTTTATTTGATGGCAACAACGATTGGGAGAAAATCGGTGATAATCTCTTTAATATCGGGCAGGTGCATTTTAAAACTAATTTCTTTAATCTACCCGGAAACTATCGTTTTCTTGGTTGGAATAACAATGTTTATCACACTAAATGGCAAGATACCGATAAGACAAAAGAAGCTAACTATGGTTTTGGTTTAAGCTTTGATCAGAAAGCCAACGATATCATCACACTTTTTGCACGTTATGGCTGGCAGAATCCAAAAGTATACAATCCAGACATTATGGCAACAGGTGAGTTGAATTATTCACTAACACATTCCTGGAGTACTGGTTTTCAAGTAGAAGGAAAGCCTTGGGGGAGAGAAAAGGATATACTTGCATTTGCGGTTGGTCAAGCTATCCCCTCAAAGGATTATAAAAAATACGGTTCGACTCAAATCTCAAACCCGAGGGCAAAACCAGAAGGGCACTTAGAGGCATATTACAATATCCATATTAATGATCATTTGTCAATTAGCCCTGATTTTCAGTATATTTGGAATCCATTTGGCAAGGATATTGCGGATGATACAAATGGAATTTTCGTGGGTGGCATGAGGGCACAAGTAGACTTTTAAAAAGGAGGAGAAGATGTGGTTAGTAACAACTTCTATTGCGGCAGCGGGCGCGACTTTAGGTAAGTTTGTTTTGCCCAAAGATTACAAGTTAGGTTTTTTAGCTTTAATGCTCTGGGGAGCAGCAGTAATGATTCTTATCGACCATATATTAGGATATGAAGGAGGAGCATTCCTAGAGAAGGCAACCGATGGCATGATTAAAAACGGCACTGTATTAGGAATCGTGATGTTATTACCAGTGTTCATAATCTGGGGTATTTCACTTTTAATCTCAAATTTAAAAAGGAGGTAAAGAATGGCCTGTTTTCTTATTCCTACGGCTGCGGCAATAGTAACAACTGTTGTAGGAAAAAAAGTTCCTGAGAAATACCACTTCAATTGGTTAAATTCAATGTTGTGGGGTGGAGTGGCAATGTTAGCAATTGAACATATCTCTCACGGCGAATTTGTTCCTTATCCGCCATTTTTAACTGCCGGTCTTCCCGAAGTTTGGCCGGAAATGATGAGAGTGGGTGTTCCGATGACCCTATCTATTTTTCTGATATGGGGGGCAATGGTAACAGTAGTCGCAATAGCGAGTAAAAGAGTAAAGTGTGTAGGGGCGTAATTAGGTTAGTCGACAAGAGGCCTTGTTTTTGAATTTATAGAAGCAAGGCCTCTTCTTTTGTCCATTCAAATTTACCAATAGCTGTGTGTGGAGAGGTCGTCCCCTTGTCGAATATTACTGTCCGTCCTTAGAGAGAGGGTTTACCTTGGAATGTCGTTGCTTTGTGGTTAATTGTTTGTTAAAATGACTTATCGTAATAATTTTTATTGTTTCTAGGAGATAGAATGAAAGAAACCATCCTAATCGTAGAAGATGAAAAAGATATAGTCAAGATGTTGGACTATAATTTAAAAAAAGAAGGGTATAAAACTTTAGTTGCTAATGATGGAGAAGATGCCCTCGATATGGCGAATACAAAATTACCCGATCTTATTCTTTTGGATTTGATGTTACCCGGAGTAGATGGCCTGGAAATCTGTAAGGAGCTTAAATCTGAAAGAAAAACAGTTGCAATTCCGGTAATTATGCTTACCGCTAAGGCCCAAGAATCAGATAAAATCGTAGGCCTTGAGTTAGGTGCTGATGATTATGTAACCAAGCCTTTTAGCCCCAGAGAGCTTATTGCCCGGATAAAGGCAGTGCTGCGTAGAGGGAAAGAAAATGATAAGTTACCCGAGATTTTAAAGATAGGCGAATTAACCATAGATTTTTCTAAGATTGCGTTTACTGTTAAAGATAAACCAGTTGAACTTACCTCGAAAGAGTTCGAGCTCTTAAAGACTTTAATAAAAGTAAAGGGTAGGGTTTTATCACGTGATTACCTTTTGGATAATATCTGGGGTTTCAATAACGCTATAGAAATCCAGACTCGCACAGTAGACGTGCACATCAGGACGCTACGTAAGAAGCTAAAGAGTGAAGCAAAGCGTATTCTTACCGTTAAAAACTACGGATATAGGTTTGAATATGAAGATTAGCTTTAAGCTGAAGCTGATTTTTTCTTATATTTTTGTAATCCTGATCTCCTTTGGATTTATCGCTTACTTTTTAGATAAGAACTTAGAAGAAAATTCCCTCCATAATCTCCAAGCTTCTTTAATCAATCAGGCCTATCTAGTTGAAAATCAAATTACTGCTGAAAATATTAAGAGAGAAAATATTGCGCATTTAGAATCACTCATTGCTACTTTAAGTGGGAAAATAAAATGTCGCATTACTGTAATTAATAATCTTGGCAAAGTTCTTGCTGATTCAGAAAAGTTACAAAAAGAAATCCCAGAAATGGAGAATCATCTTTATCGGCCAGAGGTCAAGATGGCTTTGGTCAATAAGGTTGGTATAGATACACGCTATTCCTCAACACTAAAGATAGATATGTTATATGTTGCTTTGCCCATAAAAGAAAATAAAGAACTTATAGGAGTTATTAGGCTCGCGCTTCCCCTTGAGAGTGTAGAAAAGACTTTAAATGAGATTCGTAAGGCAGTATTATTTGGTTTGATTTTTGCTTTAGCTTTTGCTTTTGTTTTAGGTTCAATAATAGCAGCTCAAACTATAAGGCCGATTAACAGGATGATTCAGGTTTCTCGCAGATTTTCAAAAGGTGATTTTAGCCGTAGGATAATGCAAGTTTCTAAAGATGAAATAGGGGAACTCGCTGCCACCTTAAATAAGATGGCTCAGGATATAGAAGATAAGATCAAGGAAGCCAAGACACAGAATCAGAAGTTGGCTGCTATTTTTAATAGCATGATTGAAGGGGTTATTGTTATAGATAAGGCAGGGTATATAATTTCGGTAAATCCAACGATTGAGAAAATATTTAGTATCGCAAGAAAAGATGTTGAAGGAAAAGTATTTCTTGAGGCAATACGCAATAACGATATCGCTGAAGTTATTAGTGCGGCTTTAAAAAGCGGAAAGTCCGTATCAAGCGAGATAGCGCTTATTTATCCAGTGCGTAGAATATTTGAAGTTAACGCTACTCCAATCTTTGATGCCTCGACTCCGCTCGGCATCAATCCTGAGCAAAGTCGAAGGATTGATAATAATGTTATTAGTGGATGCTTGGTGGTTGTGCATGATATAACCGAGATAAGAAGGCTGGAGACCGTAAGAAGTGATTTTGTGGCTAATGTCTCTCACGAACTAAAAACCCCGCTTACTTCTATTAAAGGATTTGTGGAAACGCTTCTCGAGGGTGCTTTAGATGACAAGGAAAATAACCGTAATTTTTTAAAGATTATACATGATCATGCTGAGCGTCTTGATAGCTTGGTTAATGATTTACTTTCTTTGTCGCACCTTGAATCAAAAGAAATAATGCTTAAGAAGACAAATTTTAATCTAAGGCAACAGGTTGAGGATGTTATTTCGGGTTTTAGATCTCAGTTAAAAAAGAAGGATATAGAAATTAAGAATGAGTTGTCTGCTGGTATTTCGGTAACAGCTGATAAGGATAGATTTGAACAGGTGATTACCAATTTAATCGATAATGCAATAAAGTTTAATAATGAAAAAGGTTTTGTCAGAATTTTTAATGAAGAAATAAACGGTAAAGTCAAGATTATCATAGAAGATTCAGGAATCGGTATCCCCGAAAAAGACACCCCCCGCATATTTGAGCGTTTCTACCGCGTAGACAAAGCGCGCTCGCGCGAACTCGGTGGAACTGGCCTTGGGCTTTCTATTGTCAAACACATCGTTGAGTTGCATAGCGGAAGTGTTGGCGTGGAAAGTACTGAAGGTTTTGGTTCAAAATTCTGGTTTATTCTCCCCAGGTAGTCGCAATACCTCCAAAAAAGTTTTACCCACATTTTACTTACCCTTGAAGCAGATTTAATGTCTTCATTATATACTCCTTTTGTGAATTAAAAGCCTGCCTGCCGGCAGGCAGGAAAAGAGGTGATATGTTTATTGAGTTTAGTTTATTATATGCGATGTGTATTTTACTTGGATTGAAAGAAAATAATTATTTTGAAAGGAGAGAAGATGAAAAAGGTGATTTTTGTGATAATCGGATTAACTCTGTTTTTAGCAGCAAAAGTTTATGCCTATGATGATGGAGATTTCCAGGTATGGAATACTGATATAGAGGAATATAAGATAAATAAGGATCTTAAGGTTGCATTTGAAGAAGAGTTTCGCTGGGGAGGCAATGCCTCTGAATTCTATTACCAGCATTATGACCTTGGATTGTCTTATGCATTAAACAAATACTGGAGCATTGGAGGTGGGTACCGACAGATTTATGAATTAAGCAAACGCAAGTTTAAAATGGAGAATGCGCCGTACTTAACTGTTACGCTGTTATTATCTGAAGGAGGATTTAGTTTTGAAAGTCGCAATCGCCTAGAGTATCGGTATTTTGAATATAAGGCTGATTCTGGCCGCTATCGCAATAAATTCACGCTTAAGTATCCTTTAAAGTTTACAAAAATAGAAATTCAGCCTTTTGTATCTGATGAAGTTTTTTTTGGTTTTGGAGGGGCAAATCAGTTTAATCAGAATAGGGTATCTGCTGGTTTAGGGGTGAATTTTACAAAGAATATAAAGGCTGAAGTTTATTATATGCTAGTTACTGCTAAAAGCTCTGGCAAATGGATTGATTCTAATGTATTAGGAACCAAATTAAAAATAGCATTTTGAGATTTTACACAGATTTTACATTAGCTTCATATAGGTATAATATAGGTAAAATATACTATAAACAAATGGCACTCCGCGCTAATTGGAATTGCGCGGGTGTTGTGTACGTACACAAGGAGGAAAATATGTTTAGAAAATGGTTATTTGTTTTGATAGCACTTATGTTTGTAACTTCTGCATTTGCAGCAAAAGATAAAAATTCAATACAGGTTAAAGGTTCAGATACTATGGTTAACTTAGGCCAAGCCTGGGCAGAGAAGTATATGGAGAAGAGTCCTACTGATTTTGTGGCAGTAACTGGTGGTGGATCAGGCACAGGGCTATCAAGCCTTATAAGCGGCACTTGCGATATAGCGATGAGCTCCAGAAACATCAAAGAAAAAGAAATTGCTCTTGCCCAGCAGAAAGGCATAAACCCCAATGAAATAAAAGTTGCTTTAGATGGTCTTGCCGTGGTAGTAAATCTGAATAATTCTATCAGTAAGCTTACCTTAGGCCAACTTGCAGACATTTTTACTGGAAGGGTCGCTAACTGGAAGGAAATCGGAGGTAAAGATGAGAAGATTGTTATTCTCTCACGCGAAGTAAATTCCGGAACCCATGTTTATTTCAAAGAGCACGTATTAAGGAAAAATGATCCTAATAGCAAAGAAGAGTTTGCGCCAAGAGCGTTAATGCTTTCATCTTCTCAGGCAATTGCTGATGAAGTGGCGGGAAACTCTGCTGCTGTTGGATATTATGGAATGGGTTATATATCAAAGAAGCAAAAACCCGTAGCTATAGCTAAAGATGAAAAATCGGAATATGAAGCACCGACAATAGAAAATGTCATAAACGGTAAGTATCCTATTTCAAGGCCGTTATTTATTTATACCAATAGCGCACCAGAAGGTTTGGTAAAGAAATTCGTAGATTTTACACTTTCTAAGGAAGGCCAGGATATTGTTTTGGTAACTGATTTTGTACCGGTTAATAGATAAAATGTTCCCCCTTCGCTAAGGCTCCGGGGGATTTCGCTAAATAAAAACATAAGGTGCTTAATGCGTAAGTTTAAAGAGTTTATTATTGAAAAACTAGTTTTAATTTGTGGATTAGCTTCCATATTTTTTGTAGTGTTGATTTTTCTTTTCTTGCTCAAAGAAGGGCTTGCGGTATTTAAGACTATAAGCCCTTTTAAGTTTCTCTTTGGTAAGAGCTGGTATCCCATTTCAGAACCGGCCCAGTTAGGAATACTTCCACTGATTTTGGGTTCCTTACTTGTTACTGTTGGCGCAGCAATCATCTCTATCCCAATAGGAGTAGGTTGCGCCATTTATATTGCCGAGATAGCCCCACTAAAAATTAAAGAGACTCTTAAGGCAGGAATCGAATTATTGGCCGCCATTCCAAGTGTTGTACTAGGATTCATTGGTATGATAACCCTCGTTCCATTAGTAAAGACAGTTTTTCATCTGCCTACTGGATTAACTGCGTTATCTGGTTCAATAATGTTGGCATTTATGGCTATGCCGACAATAGTTTCAATTGCAGAAGATGCGTTATATTCTGTCCCAAAGACGTATAAAGAAGGAGCTCTGGCGTTAGGAGCGACACATTGGCAGACAATATGGCGAGTAATGCTTCCTGCAGCATCAAGCGGTATACTTGCAGCAGTTATGCTTGGGATTGGTAGGGTAATCGGTGAAACAATGGCAGTAATGATGATCACAGGAAATGCTGCGGTTATGCCAAATAGCATTTTAGCTCCGGTTAGGACTTTGACTGCTACTATTGCCGCTGAAATGGGCGAAGCAGTGGTGGGGGCTGAGCATTATTTTGCCTTATTTGCTATTGGCATAGTCTTATTTGTTATTAGTTTTGCGATTAATGTAACCGCAGATTTATTCTTGCATAAGAGGCAGTAATGACCCGTTCGACTTCGCTCAGGGTCATCCTGAGCAAGCGACGAATAAAATGAGGAGCGCGTCGAAGGATGAAAAATCCCCACAGAACACAAAACATTGCTTTTTTCTTATTATTCTTAGCGACACTTTTAATCGTGGTCCCGGTAGGTTTAATTGTTGTTATTATTATTCAGGAAGGACTACCAGCAATTAACTGGCAGTTTCTTTCGGATATGCCGCGACAAGGAATGCGTGCGGGTGGAATATTCCCGGCAATCATAGGAACTATATACTTAGTTACTGGCGCCATTATTTTTGCTTTACCAATAGGGCTTCTTGCAGCCATATATTTAAGCGAATATTCAAAAGATAATATGCTTACCAGGCTTATAAAATTAGCAATTGTTAATCTGGCAGGTGTGCCCTCGGTTGTTTATGGACTTTTTGGCTTAGCCCTTTTTGTAGTATTTTTCAAATTTGGAGCATCAATTCTTTCTGGTTCACTTACCCTCGGGATTATGATACTGCCTGTAATTATCACAACCTCACGCGAAGCATTAGAGAGCGTTCCGTATTCTTTTCGCGAAGTAAGTTTGTCTTTAGGCGCAAGCAAATGGCAGACCATAAGACACATTGTTCTTCCTAATGCTGTCCCCGGTATATTAACCGGGACTATTCTGGGCTTAGGAAGAGCTGCTGGTGAGACCGCGCCAATTCTTTTTACCGTTGCAGCTTTTTATCTACCACGATTACCTAGCTCCATCTTTGATCAAGCAATGGCTTTGCCGTATCATCTTTATGTCATTTCTACACAGGTACCTAATGTTGATGAGAAGATAAGGTATGGGACTGCGTTTGTTTTACTAGCGTTGGTTCTATTTATGAATTTGGTTGCAATAATTATTCGTTATAAGTTTAGAAAGAAGAAAAAATGGTAAAGTTTGATATCAAAGATCTTAATATCTGGTTCGGTTCTATACACGCCCTAAAGCAGGTAAGTATGGGCATACAGGCTAATGAAATTTTAAGCGTGATCGGACCTTCAAATAGCGGTAAGACAACTTTTTTAAGAATGCTCAATCGCTTGAATGACCTTAATCAGAATTTTAAAATGTCCGGAGCAATAAAGCTCGAACAAGAAGATATCAAGAATATTAATACGGAATTATTGCGTAAGAGAGTAGGTATGGTATTTGCGTTACCGCTGTCGCTTCCATTATCTATTTTTGATAATGTTGCTTACGGCGTAAGAATGCATGGTATGAAGAACAAGAAGTTATTGGAGAAAATAGTAGAAGGATCATTAAAGGAAGCCTATCTCTGGGAAGAGGTAAAAGGGAGATTAAGCGAATCGGCTTTTAAACTTTCCGGAGGCCAACAGCAACGTTTGTGCATAGCTAGAACACTCGCAGTTGAACCAGAGGTAATTTTATTTGATGAGCCATGTTCAGGGCTTGATCCTATATCCACCGCAAAAGTAGAAGATGCTATGGTTAAGCTAAAACAAAAATACACAATAGTTCTGGTTACTAACAATGTAAAGCAGGCGGCTAGGGTTGGTGACAGGACAGCTTTCTTTTTAAATGGTGAACTTATTGAGTTGGACAAAACAGATAAGATTTTTACCGCGCCACAAGACAAACGCACGGATGGTTATATTAGAGGGAAATTTGGATAATGGCTAAGATAATAACTAAAAATCTAAACCTTTGGTATGGGACATTTCAAGCCTTAAAGAATGTCAACTCAAGCATAGAGGCAAACAGGATTACCGCTATCATCGGTCCTTCGGGGTGCGGTAAATCCACTTTACTTAGAGTTTTTAACCGCATGAATGATTTAATTGAAGGCGTGCGTACGGATGGAGAAGTTCTAATTGATGACAAGAATATTATTGATTCCGGCACAGATTTAGTAGTTCTACGTAAAAAAGTAGGAATGGTATTTCAGAGGCCCAACCCATTTCCGCTCTCAATTTATGAAAATATAGTTTTTGGAGAGAAGATTCACGCGGGAGGTATCACAAGAGATAAATTGGACGAAATTGTTGAGAGAAGCCTAAAGGATGTTCTTTTATGGGATGAATTAAAGGACAGGCTTAATACACCTGCCTTAAGGTTATCATTAGAACAAAAGCAAAGGCTTTGCATTGCTAGGCTTATTGCTGTTAAGCCAGATGTATTGTTAATGGATGAGCCTTGTTCTACCTTAGACCCGCAGGCAACAGCGAGAGTCGAAGAATTAATGCGTGAACTGAAGAACAAGTATACTATAATAATAGTCACTCATAATATGCAACAGGCCGCGCGTGTTTCGGATGATACGGGTTTTATGTTTTTAGGCGAATTAATAGAGTTTGGAAAAACAGAAGATATCTTTACAAAACCAAAGGATAAACGCACAGAAGATTACATTACCGGAAGATACGGTTAAAAATCAGGAGGCTCAAAATGGAAAGACATGTTGATCAAGAATTAAAAGAATTGAATAAAGAAATACTAAAGATGGGCGCTTTGGCAGAGGAGTCCATCTATAAATCCATCGAAGCGCTGAAGAATCGGGATAAAGAGATGGCAAAAAGTATCATAGACAATGATGCTAATATTGATAAGCTGGAATTAGATGTAGATGAAAAGTGCATTGATTTGATAGCGCGTTATCAGCCTATGGCTAAAGATCTTCGTTTTATCACCACCGGTATGAAGATAAATGCGGAGTTAGAAAGAATAGCTGATATTGCGGTGGATATTGCCCAGCGTACGCTTGAGATAGTGGATAAGCCTCTTTTAAAACCATTAATTGATATCCCTAAGCTGGCAGCTGTTGCGCAGAACATGATAAAGATGTCCATAGATGCGTTCGTGAGAGGCGATATTACATTAGCTAAAAAAGTCTTATCAAGCGATTCTGAAGCTGATCAACTTCGCAATATTATACAAGAGGAGCTGATTGAGGATTATATGGTCAAAGATGGAACTACTGCCCCTAGAGCGGTTCAGTTATTATTGATAGCTCGTTTCTTGGAGCGCATATGTGACCATACTACTAATATTGCAGAAGATGTAATTTATATGGTGCAAGCAGAGGTAGTAAGACACCATCCTGAAAGATTAAAGAATGGAAAATAATATGTCCACTCCTCTAGGGCATGTGGAAATCTTACAGCGCCATCATTAGGCACTATCCAAAAATCCCTTTATCGAAAGAAAGACGCTTAATTTCAAAAGCTCAAAAAGGTTCAAAGAAGAGCAAAGATGAGCTTGTTCTCCGTCATGTCGGTTTCTTAATTTTTAGAATCCATAAAATTGCATTTCCTTCACTGGTTCGGTTATTTGGAGAGGATTTATTAGCAGAAGCAATCCTTATTGTTTATAAGAAAATTGAAAGTTATGACCTTAATTACCGTAATAAGCAGGGGAATCCTAATCCGGTTAAATTTTCATCTTACATTTGGAAACGGATCGATGGGTTCATAATCGATTCTTTAAAGAAAGAGCTGAATGAGTCTAATTTTTACAACAGGTACAACGAAAATAGCCTCAAAAGCGGAGATTTATCGTCAATGTCCGGGTCAAGAGAGCCCAGTAGATTCAAGTTGCTAACGCAACACTTCACAAAATTTTTCATGGGGTGTATAAAACCCAAGCGTTTTTCGTGGTCTATCATTTAATTCATCTTGAACCTCTTTGAGTCGGTCTCTTGAGATCTTTGAAAAATCGGTTC
>JAKLQX010000023.1 GCA_022013085.1 Candidatus Omnitrophota bacterium
CACCCTGGCAACTAGCACAGGAGAAGAAACCTGATCTGGATAAACGGCTTTTAATGATTCCACCAGTAGATTTAGATAGAATGCTCAACATTTATACTAACTCTTTAACTCAAGGGGGTAAGGATGTCTTGACCAATCCCTAATTGAGAAAATCACGCTCGGTAATAGCTACAGGTAATTTTCGCATCTAGATGATCGGCTCCATGGTTAAGGCCGGATGGGCTACCTTCTCTAAAAAGGCCAAAAGCTCTTCAGAGCTTACTGCAATTGTTTCATCGGCAATCTTATTCAGTAAATCTGGCTGTCCAATTTCCTCAACCCTCATTTTTAACTTATCTGCCAGTAACTCTTTCAACTCTTTAGGCATCCAAACTACCCTAATTAACCCACCTTCAGCTGAAATAAATTTCTTACTTAATATATAGAGTTTACCCACTCCTAAAAACCCCGGCGTCTGCACCCCGCCTCCAACAGAACCAGCTAAAGTAGTAAAACTCATTCCCGAAGGAGTAAGCCCAGAGTAATCGCGATGCACAACCATTACTCCGTTTGCCTCGGGGACAATTGCCACAATACATTCAAAGCATCCGCAGGATGACTGCGGGCTCTCCATTAATGAATACATACTTACCGCATCAATGGTTTTATTTGATTTTTGCTGCACAAATGCATTGACGCTATCCCACTGGCCTAATCGGTCATTTGAAATACTACCTTTTACAATAGGCTGATTCGGGCCAGTAGGAATAACTTCAAAAGATGCCTTGGCATCAAGCCAAGAATATGCCCCGCATAAACCTAAGCGCTCCGGAGTAACAATACACACATGATTAGGAGCAAAAGATTGACATAACAAACAAGAATAAAATGTATCTACACTCTCATCAGTCATTCCCTTTAAACGCGCATCGCGTTCCTGGAAAACATTTTTAGCATCAACAACTAATCTATCCACATCTAGAGAGTTAGTATAAAGCCTGACCTGCACTTTATCTACTATTTCATTGTACTCTTGATGCAACATGGCATGTAAAATTACTCCCAAATGTTTAAGCTTGAAACCTTTGGTAAAAGCTTCAATAGAGATTCTAATCCAAACCATATCACGTTGGCCCATATGCATAAGGCCAAAGGCATAATTTAAAAAACGATGGATTTGCCGCTCTAGAATCGGCTCAAAATCTTTTTGCATCTTACGGCCGAAAACATCTACTACAATGGCTAAAGGCAAGGATTTTACACCCCCAGGAAGTTGATCTACATCCGGGCCAATTAATTCTACTCTTCCATCATCAATACTAGTTTCATCTTTAATACTCAAAAATTCGAAAGCTGTGCTAACTTTACCTCCAAATTCAACTGCCAACTGCTCTTTACGCACGCGTTCACCTTCAAATGCCGCCCCATAAGGCAGGGGCACAGGCACCTGGGAGATTTTCACTTTAATCCCGCGAGTTAAAATACATTTAGAAACTATTTTTGCATAATCTTTTTCTGTAACTAAAGCTTCGAATAAAGTTGTGTCAATCTTAGGTAACTGCGGAACCTCTAAGTCTGTAATTATGGGTAACCCTAAAGCCAACGCCCCTAAACCTGTAGCAACGATTAGCTCATCGACATGACTAAGAACTAAAACAAACGCAGGAACACGATTGCGTATATAATCAGCGATACCTTCCCACTGCCCGGGTTTAACTCCTCCGTACATTAGAGGCGCGCGTGCTGCAAAATTAACCGCGTAGATTGCCGATAAATAATCATCACCTAAGGGGACAATATAATTCTCTAAACCCAGCCCAACCCCCTGGTTCTCAAGTTGCTGCTTAAAAGTATTACCATTAATATTACCTGCCAACAAACTAACAATACTCCTAGATTGAAAGTTACGAATCAAATCAAGAGCTGATTTCTCATCTTTAGCCGGGCCAAGAATTACAGCAATCCCGGAAATTCTACCGTCAACTAACTGCAGGCCTAAAGAACGTAGAATATTATCCGGTATAAAACCTATGCCACCTTTAGGGTGTTCATTACTGGCAACAGCTAAAGCCGCTAATATTTCTTCACAAAGTAAAGTTGCTACTCCTTTATTTAAGATCCCGCCTAAAGAAGCTATATTTAACCCGCTAGTAGTTGGATTATTCTTGCTTAAACCCTCTGCCTGTTTCAATGCCAGATCACAATCAGCAAGAGTTTTAATTTCAATATTAAGCAACGCATTAATCAGAGGAAAATAATAATTAGTATCGGCAAATGCGATTTTTGCGTCAGCGCCAATTTGGCCTATTGCTTTATCTAGCGCAGCCTGAGTTTGGCTTAATACTGCTTGGCTACCCTTAACCCCTAATTGTACGAGCGCCTCAGGCATACTTACTCCTATATTATCATCTTGAGCAAAGCCTTCGACAAATAAAACTAAGCATGCACCCACTGCTTTGCCGTCTTTAAATTTAACTGCTTCTGCCCTGCCCTCACCAACAATCTCTTGAATCGGGCTAGATATTAATTCAATATCTGATGCTAAAATCTCATCAGAAATATCCGTACTTACAATCTTTATCCCAACTTTATGCTTTTCTTGAATTAACAAGGCACAATGTAACGCTATCCTTAAAGGACCGGAAATACAGACAGTGTCATTAATAAGATAACTATCTAATTTCTTAAAATCACTCTCGCTCGTTATTAAGAATACCCCTTTTTTTCTCGCTCCGGGGATTTGAGGTAAGGTAGGCATTTTATAATCCAGAGGCGTCCAAAACTCTTGGAACTATATTATTCCAACCAATTGGCATAATATGGACACCTTGGCAGAAAGGCTTTAATTCTTTAATTAATCTAGAAGCGATATCTATTGATTGGGCAACCTTGTCTTTTGCTTCTTCCATTTCCTTAATCAGGTTTTCCGGAACAAATATCCCTGCGACATTTTTATTCATGTATCTGGCCATACCAGCTGATTTTAGCAAAACAATTCCTGCTATAACTGGCATCTTTTTATGTTTTATTTTAGAAAGAAACTTCTCAAAAGTCTTTATATCATAAACTGCCTGAGTCTGAAAAAACTCTGCCCCCGCGTCAATTTTCTTCTCCATCTTCATAATCTGAAGATCCAAGGGATCCGCCCCTGGATTAACTACCGCGCCTAGAAAAAATTCAGGTGACGCTCCATCTAACTTATTTTGCTTCATATCAAAACCAGACTCTAATCTTTTGGCTACCTGCAATAATTGTACCGAATCTAAATCAAAAACCGGCTTGGCTTCCGGATGATCCCCTGAAGTAGTATGGTCTCCGGTTAAAATAAGGACATTTTTGATTCCCAAAGCTGCAGCAGATAATAAATCTGATTGTAAGGCTAGGCGATTACGATCACGGCAAGTTAACTGATAAATTGGCTCAAAACCTTTTTGTTTAAGTTGAAAACTTACTGCTAATGACCCCAAACGCATCAATGAACTCTGTAGATCCGTAACATTAATCCCGTCCACCCTGCCGCGGATCAACTGGGCATCCTCAAGAAGTATTTTTGTTTCGATACCCTTGGGCGGGCCAATTTCTGAAGTTACTACGAATTGTCCTAATAATATTTTTTCTTGAAAATTCATCATCACTTCTGCAGCTTTATTGCCTGCAAGAGATTGCGCATCAGAATAGTCACAGTTAAAGGGCCAACGCCGCCAGGAACAGGAGTAATATATGCAGCGTGTTTTTGGGCTACTTCAAACTCCACATCGCCTACGATTTTATCGCCGACCCTGTTTATGCCGACATCAATAACAATTGCCCCTTCTTTAATCCAACTACCTTTAATTAAATTAGCTTTACCGACAGCTACAATAAGTACTTGAGCTCTCTTAACATGTTCCTCAAGCTTACCTGCCTTACTTGTTCCAATATGACAAACCGTGACCGTAGCAAACTTTTCTAGTAACAAAAGCATGAGTGGTTTACCTACAATTTCGCTATGCCCAACCACTACTACT
The DNA here is from genome assembly GCA_022013085.1 of Candidatus Omnitrophota bacterium. Taxonomy (GTDB): domain Bacteria; phylum Omnitrophota; class Gorgyraeia; order Gygaellales; family Profunditerraquicolaceae; genus UBA6249. The sequence continues at coordinate 3,987 of JAKLQX010000023.1, forward strand.
TCTTTTCCATATAAATCTACACCTGTAGAGTTTAATAACTCCATTACTGCGCCGGCTGTGCAAGCAACCATATTAGCTCGGCCAAAAAAAAGCTTACCCATATTCAGCGGATGCATACCTTCGACATCTTTAAGCGGCAAAATACACTCACTTACCAATTTATAATCTATAGTTTTAGGCAGCGGCGTCTGTAAAATAATACCATTTACAGTTTTATCTGCATTCAAATTAAGAATAAAATCTATTAAGACGCCCTCGGTAATATTTTTATCCAGTTGATGCAATTTATAAATTACCCCCAGGCCTTGGGCAGTCTTTCCTTGAGATTTTACATAAGCGGCTGCAGAAGCATCATCACCAACCAAAATACTGGCAAGCACAGGTTTGCTCTTTAAAGAAACCACCTGCAACTTAATCTCTTCTTTAATCTTCGAGGCTAAAATACTACCCTCTAATAACTTTGCCAACGCTAACCTCCGTATTCAAACGAATCTTTTCGATAATTTTAGCTAACTTGTTTAATTCTCTAGTTATCCCCTGATTTAACTTTTTATTACCTAAACTTTTTAAGTTGATATCAATATTAAAACGTGCACAGGTAAACGCGGATTCCAAAAGAATGGCTGCAACTGCCACATCAGTGATTAAATTAATATTTCCTTTTTTTATTAATACGGGGCATAATTTGGCTGCCTGGCTACAAAGCCTGGCAAGCATAAGCGGCACATCTATTGCCTTTCTGATATCCTTGCTTTGATAAGCGATTACATCCAAATCTACCAAATGCAGAAAATCCTTTCTTAATCTCTCAGATTTAGAGAAAACCACTTCTAGCTCTTTTTGGAATGCAATATATTTGGGCTTACCTAAAGTAAAATTGACTACCATGCTGATCAAGCTTGCACCCATAGCCGCGTTCATTGCCGCAGCAGAACCACCTCCGGGAGCAGGCGCTGAAGATGCGAGGTCATCAAGGTATTTAGCTAAATTTTGATTTTTATATTCCATATTTTAAACGGTAAAATTACTACTTAGGCTAAAAGCGTCTCTAATCAAATTTATCTCAGGTAGCTCTTTAGTATAGAGAAGCGTTAATATATCAAACCTCGAAGGATGCCCGATTGCATTATTTTCTTTTAAATAACAGATTGCGCTCCTAGAAATCTGCAACTGCTTACGACGTGAAATCGCTTCAGCGGGATGCCCAAAAATATCCGAGTGCCTAGCCTTTACTTCCACAAAACAAATAACGCCCGCATCAGTAGCAACTATATCAATTTCACTAAATTTAGTTTTATAATTACGCTTCAGAATCCTATACCCGCGCGCTTTTAAGAAATCTACTGCTGCAGTTTCTCCCAAAACACCGAATTCTAAATTCTTTCTAGACACCTTAAAAAGCTCTTTCTGTGAATAGCACAAAAGCCTATTTTTTTTAAAATCAACCGGTGCTTTCGTGTCGCGTATCCTTTATGCTCATTAAAGCCGTATCGCGGGTAAAGTTTATGATACTCTTCCATAATCCTATCTCGTGTTACTTTAGCAAGAATAGAAGCTGCGCCAATAGTTAAAGATTTACTATCTCCTTTAACGATACTCTGATAAGGCAGGTCTAACTTAAAATGCATATTGCCATCAATAATTATGTATACTTTGCGACGCTGCGGGAGAGTCAATTTCTTAAGCAATTTTGATATTGCTTTTTGCATCGCTAGCCTAGTCGCTTGCAGTATATTAATTCGGTCGACTGTTTTGTTACCTACTGCTGCTATTGCAAATATTGATTTATGTTTTATCTCAAAGAACGCTTGTTGTCTTTGCTTAGCTGAAAGTTTTTTGGAGTCATCAACAGGATTATCAAATTTCTTGCTTCTTAAAAGTACCGCCGCTGCCACTACCGGGCCTGCTAGCGGCCCTCTACCTGCCTCATCAACACCAATAATTAAATCATAACCTTGAGCTTTAAATTTTCTTTCGTATCGCTTCTTCCCTGCAACACTATTGGGCTTTTTCTTCTTTATTTTCAATTTTGGTGGCGCGTTTACCAATCTTGCCTCTTAAATAATAAAGCTTAGCTCTTTTTACTTTACCTGAACGAATAATCTCAATTCGTTCGATAGATGGAGAATAAAGCGGAAAAACACGCTCAATCCCCTCGCCAAAAGAAACTTTGCGTACGGTAAAATTAAGCTTAATCCCTGAGCCACTTTGCGCTATGACAACACCCTCAAAAGGATGTAGACGAAATTTATCCGGGCCTTCCGGAATCTTAGTAAGCACCTTAACTGTATCGCCAACATTAAATTTAGGCATTTCTTTCTTAATAAACCCTGCTTCAATCATCTTCAACTTTTCCATTTGCTTGTTGCTCCTTTCTGTTTCAATTATTTTTTAAGTAGATCCGGCCGCCTTTGCCTGGTTCGCCTGACAGCTTCAACTCTTTGCCAAGCGCTGATCTTGTCATGCGCCCCAGAAACCAAAACTTTAGGAACACTCCAGCTTCTAAATTTAGCTGGCCGGCTATATTGAGGATATTCTAATAGATTACCTTCGAATGACTCAAAATTCAAGGAGTTTTTATCCCCTAATACACCTGGAATAAGCCGCACAACACTATCTACCAAAACCATAGCAGGTAGCTCACCTCCAGTTAATACATAGTCGCCAATTGAAATTTCTAAATCTGCCAAATGCTCCCTTACCCGATCATCAACCCCCTCATAATGCCCGCAAATAAGTATTAAATTCTTACACTTAGATAATTCTTTAGCCCGTTTTTGCGTAAATTGATCTCCTTGGGGGCACAACAACACTACCTCAGGTTTAGCTTTAAGCTTTTTCTTAATCGACTCTACAGCCCTAAATATTGGCTCAGCCTGCATGAGCATTCCGCTGCCTCCGCCAAAAGGCCGGTCATCAACCTTGTGATGCTTATCCAGGGAATAACGCCTTAAATCATGCACGAGAATCTTTACTTTGCCTTTAGCTTGAGCCCGCTTTAGGATAGACTCATCTAATACAGCAGAAAACATATTAGGAAAAATAGTGATAATATCTATGCGCATATCTGGTTATTATAACTCATTAAAAACATTTGCTTAAATTGGTTAAATCTATCCTCTTTTATTGCCTGGCGAATTTCTCGCATCAAATCTAAAAAGAAATAAACATTGTGCAAACTAAGCAAAATTAAACCCAGCATTTCTTTAGCATTAAATAAATGCCGCAGGTAGGCTCGCGAGAAATTCTTACAAGCATAACAGCCGCATTTTGCATCTAGTGGTCGCAAGTCTTGAGTATATGCAGCATTACGGATAATAATTTTTCCTGTACTGGTAAAAGCGGTACCATTCCTGCCATAACGCGTAGGGATTACGCAATCAAACATATCTACCCCGCGGTCCACTGCCTCCACTATATCAAAAGGGTAACCAATTCCCATGGCATAGCGCGGCTTTGTATCAGGAATTAACCCTACAACCAAATCAATAATATTATATATTAAATTACTCGACTCACCAACAGAAACTCCGCCAATAGAATAGCCGTCAAAATCCATATCTACCAAGCGCTTAGCGCAACTGCTGCGCAAATCTTCATAAGTAGCTCCCTGGATAATACCAAATAGCAGCTGCTTTTCTTTATCCTGCACATCAAGCGACCTTTTTGCCCAATCAATTGTCCTATCCATGGCTATTTTTGCCTGGTCCTTAGTACAAGGATATTGTACACACTCATCAAGCGGCATAATAATATCTGAACCCAAATCTTTTTGAATCTGTATTACATCTTCAGGAGTAAGAAAATGTTTTAAACCATCGATATGCGATTGAAACTCTACTCCTCGGTCATGCATTTTACGAAAAAGTGCTAAGCTAAAAACCTGATACCCCCCGCTATCTGTAAGTATGGGCTTATTCCAACCCATAAATTTATGCAAACCCCCGGCTTTCTTGATTACCTCTATACCCGGGCGTAAAAATACATGATACGCATTTGCCAATACTATTTGAGCTCCCGCCTCTTGGACATCTTTAAACATCAGCCCTTTGATCGTGGCATGCGTACCCACAGGCATAAAAGCCGGTGTATCAAATGCGCCATGAGCAGTTGTCAGCTTACCCAACCGCGCCTTACTATTTTTGTCTTGATGAATTAAGGTAAACATATTTACTTTACGCGGGTCCTGCCTGC
>JAKLQX010000024.1 GCA_022013085.1 Candidatus Omnitrophota bacterium
AAAAGCAATTAATTATGTTTTAGGCCTTTTCTCTAATGATATGGGAATTGACCTTGGAACAGCCACTACTTTAGTTTTTGTTAAAGGTGAGGGGGTAGTGCTTTGCGAGCCTTCGGTTGTAGCTATTGAGCGCGGGACTTCACATGTTTTAGCTGTGGGAGAGGAAGCTAAACGCATGCTTGGCCGCACTCCGGGAAATATTATTGCTATCAGGCCGATGAAAGACGGAGTTATTGCTGATTTTGAGATTACTGAAGCTATGCTTCGGTATTTTATTAAGAAGGTGCATCATCGCAGGGTATTGGTCAGGCCGAGAATTGTTATTGCCATACCAAGCGGTATTACTGAAGTAGAGAAACGCGCGGTAAAGGATTCCGCGGAGCGTGCTGGGGCAAGAGAAGTTTTTTTAATTGAAGAACCGATTGCTGCCGCGATAGGGGTGGGCCTGCCAATTCAGGAACCCATTGGCAACATGATCGTTGATATTGGTGGCGGAACTACTGAGATCGCCGTAATTTCATTATCCGGTACTGTTTTTTCAAAATCTATCCGCATTGGCGGCGATGAGATGAATGAGGCAATTATTGAGTATCTCAAGAAAACTTATAATCTTATGGTTGGTGAGCGAACAAGCGAAGATATTAAAATAAAGATTGGCTCAGCTTATCCTTTAGAAGAAGAGATGAGCATGGAGGTTAAAGGTAGAGATTTAGTCGCGGGTTTACCTAAAACTGTAACTATTACTAGTGAAGAGATTCGTGAGTCTTTGCAGGAGCCGTTGCGCGCCATATTGGAATGTACAAAAATGTCTTTAGAGAGAACCCCTCCGGAGTTAGCCGCGGATCTTATTGATCATGGTATTGTTATGGCAGGAGGCGGTTCGCTTTTAAGAGGTCTAGATAAATTGATCTCCGAAGAAACTGGCTTACCAGTACATATTGCAGATGATCCGGTTACTGCTGTTGTTAAGGGAACTGGCCGGGTACTTAGCGAGATTAAATATCTTAAAAAGGTTACTGTCTCAGTTAAAACTGAAACGCGTAGTTAATAGTAGGGATGGTTTAAACCTGCCCTACTTAGTCTGCTAAATGTGTTTAAACCATCCCGTAAAACATTAATTAATTCTACAGTTATTATTCTAGTTGTACTTCTGCTTGCTAATTCGTTATCCTGTTTTAAAAATCCCATAGAAAAAACATTTAAACCGCATCTTTCCTTTATTTCCTGGTTTAAGCGCGAAGTTGGCGGTATTATTTTTTATCATCGTAATATGATGAATATTGCACGCCTGAATAATGAGACGGGATTCTTGCGTTCGCAGTTATTCTCTTTAAGGGAAGTTTATCTGGAAAATAAAAGGCTTAAGGGTTTGCTTACGTTTAAACAGAAATCTGCGCTTCGTTTGGTTGCAGCGAGAGTAATCGCGCGGCCTAGCGATAGTTGGAGTTCTAGCGTAATTATTGATAAGGGAAAGTATAACGGTATTAGGCGGAGCATGGTAGTGATTAACGCGCAAGGTTTGGTGGGTAGGGTCTCAGAGAGCGCGGATAATATTAGTAAGGTTTCATTAGTTAATGACCCTAGCCTGGGTATTTCAAGTATTGTACAACGTTCGCGTCAAGAGGGGCTAGTTAGTGGGACCCTTGGGGCTAATCTGATTATGCGTTATCTTCCTGAAGATTCTGATATTATTGTAAATGATTTGATTGTGACATCTGAATTAAGCCAAGTTTATCCTAAGGGCTTATTGGTGGGTAAAGTAATTAAAATTGGGCGCGAGCTTTCCGGGCTTAACCGTTACGCGATTATTAAGCCGGCGGTGGATTGCTCCGCAATTGAAGAAGTATTAGTTATTATCCCATGAGAAAATGGTTTTTGTTACTTCTCGTAATTGCCCTGGGAACACTAGAACTAAGCTGGCCAAAATTTCTTACATTCTTTTATGCCCGCCCAGACCTACTTTTAATCTTATGTATTGCTGCTGTTTTCTATCTCGACTTTAAAGTTGCTTTAGCAATCAGCATTTTATGCGGGTTGCTTAAGGATATATTCCTGCCGGTTGGTTTCGGGATGAACACAATTTTGTTTGGTATCTGGTGTTATTGTGTGAATAAGCTATTGCGGCAAATATCTGTAGAGTTTGATTTTATGCCTTTTGTCTTGGTTTTAATTGTAGCGTTATTTAATAATATTATAGGCGGTTTGGTAATCGTGAATTCAGGAAATATCGTACCATTGGGTATTTTTTTGCGTAACTTGATCGCTCCTTCGGTTTACACGGCGCTGGTATCACCATTAGTTTTTAAACTTACCAAAAGAATTACTGCGTAATTTCTTATTTATGGAAAGAAAACAAATATTTAATTTATTAATTAATTTAATGTTTATTGTATTGCTTTTAGGGTTATTAAACCTTGATTTATTGCAGGGTGCAAAATTCCGGCGCTTAAGTGATAGCAATTGTATCCGTTTAATATCCCAGTCTGGAAGCAGGGGCAATATCTTGGATCGTTTTGATGAGATTATTGTAGGAAATAAGATTTCATACGATGTAATGATCCTGCCACAAGATTTAAGCCAGGTTGACCGGGCCTTAAGCGGGGTTAGCCGCATATTAGGAGTAGAAGTTAATACCCTAAAAACCGCTTTTAAAAAGAATTTTATTTCCTTAAACCTTCCCGTTACTATTGCCGGCAATATTGAAATTAAAAAAGCGATTATGCTGGAAGAGTATAAAGTTGAAGAGCCAAGTATTATTATCTCGCCTAAACCATTGAGAAATTATCCCTACGGGCCGTTAGCGGCGCATATTGTAGGTTATGTAAATGAGATTGACCGTTGGCGTTTGACCAAGCTGGAGGATTACGGATATAAAACTAAAGATATTGTAGGATTTGGCGGGGTTGAGGAGAAATATGATTATTATTTGCGCCAGGAGGAGGGGGGCTTATCTGTTGAAGTGAATCACCGCGGGAAATTTATGCGTGTTTTAGGTTTTCAGCCTCCGCAAAATGGCAAGGATTTGCAGTTAACCATTGACTTAAGAATTCAGAAAATCGTAGAGGAGAAGCTTAAGGAGAAAAAAGGAAGCATAATTTTAATTGATCCGCAAAGCGGGGAAATCTTGGCGTTAGCAAATTATCCAAATTTTAATCCTTCAGTTTTTGTAAGTAAGCGTACCGCGTTGATCTCCGGGTTATTCAATAATTCTGATGCTCCTTTAATGAATCGGGCTATTAGCTCAAGCTTTCCTCCTGCTTCTGTTTTTAAATTAGTGTTGGCTAGCGCGGGTTTAGAATTAAAGAAAATTAATTTGAATACTAGTTTTTTTTGTCAAGGGTCGACCATGGTGGGAAATAGGAAATTTTCCTGTTGGGATGTGCATGGGGCGCAAAATATAACCCAAGGCCTGGCGCACTCATGTGACGTATTTTTTTACAAAACTGGATTACTTATAGGGCCACAAAATATTCATGATTATGCTTTTAGATTAGGCTTAGGCAGATACGCGGGTGTGGAGCTTCCTTACGAAACAAGTGGATTTATCCCCTCGCCATTATGGCGTAAGATAAACAAATTTCAAGATTGGTTTGATGGCGATACTGCTAATTTAAGTATTGGACAGGCTGAATGCCTGGTTACTCCATTACAGGCTGTAAATATGATGGCAGTATTCGCTAATGGTGGATATCTAACCAGCCCGTATATTGTTAAGCAAGTGGGAGGGGTAGATCTTGGGGCGAAAAAACGGAAACTCACATCTGTGGGCTTGAAAAAAGTTACCATTGAAATCGTGCGCAACGGTTTGCGAGAGGTAATAACTGACCCTAAAGGAACGGGAAATGTTTTAGCTGGTTTGCCGGTTGCTGTTGCCGGAAAAACCGGGACTGCTCAGGTGTCTCGCGGGGCAACGCATGCTTGGTTTATAGGTTTTTTTCCATACGATAAACCTAAATACGCGATCTGTGTTTTCTTAGAAAATGGCGGGCCAGGCCACGCTGCTAGCGTTATTGTCAGGCAGATTATTGAGGCGATGAATAACCAAAAAATCATATGAGAAATACTTTCTTTAAAATCTTAATCCTGGCTTTGATTCTTTCAACTTTAAGTATTCTGTCTATTTATAGCAGTACTTTTCAAAAGGAAGGCACTATTTGGCAGGATATTTATAAGCGGCAAATTCTTTGGGTGGCTATTGGCCTGGTATGTTTTTTCTTGATGTCTCAATTTAATTACCGCAAGCTTTGGGATATAAATTATTTTATTTACGCAGTAGCGCTATTTTTTCTATTTTTAGTTTTTGCTTTAGGTATTGTAAGGCTGGGCGCGCAACGTTGGTTAAGATTTGCTTGGTTTAATTTCCAACCCTCTGAGTTCGCAAAACTGGCGATTATAATATTTTTGGCGCGTTACTTTAGCCGTAAATCTGTTGATGACATATCTTTATCAAGCGGGAAATTCGGGATTTTTCGCGGGTTAGTCCTGCCATTTATATTTGTGGCAATCCCTATGTTTTTGATTATTGAACAGCCGGATTTAGGAAGTGGTTTGATGCTTTTGTTTGCGTTTACCGCGTTGCTTTATTTGACAAATGTGCGGTTAAAGTATATTTTTATTTTGTTAACGCTTTTAATCTTACCTTTACCATTTCTTTGGCAAATGTTACATGGCTATCAAAAGCAAAGGCTGCTAGTATTTTTAAACCCTAATATTGATCCTTTGGGAGCGGGTTATACTATAATCCAATCGCGCATAGCTATCGGTTCAGGCGGGTTGTTTGGCAAAGGTTGGCTTGCAGGCACGCAGAGCCAGCTGCATTTCTTGCCGGAATCGCATACAGATTTTATTTTTGCTACTTTTTCAGAGCAGTGGGGTTTCCTAGGAAGCAGTTTGCTTATTTTAATCTATTATTTGATTATTCGCCAAGGTTTTGAGATTGCGCAAAAAACGCAAGATTCATTCGGTAAATTACTTGCTTATGGCATTTCGCTTTTATTGGCATTGCAGGTGTTTATTAATATTGCTATGAATATGGGGCTTGCTCCGGTAGTGGGATTACCTTTGCCGCTTTTAAGCTATGGTGGTTCTAGCGTGCTGGTAACTTTTATTGCTTTGGGGATTTTGGTGAATATTGATCGCAGAAGGGCAGTATTCTAATCATGATTGAAGATATCCTTTTAGGAGTGCATCGCCCGGCTCAATATTTAGGCAATGAATACAATGCGAGCAAAAAAGATCTAAAATCATCTAAATTAAGTTTTGCGCTGGGATTTCCAGATTTATACGAAGTGGGGATGAGCAATCTGGGGTTACGCATAATTTACGGAGTTTTGAATAAAATCCCTGATTTGGCTTGTGAAAGATTTTTTGCTGTTGAGCCGGATATGCAGGCGGCTTTAAAGGAAAGCAATAGGCGCCTATTTTCCTGGGAGTCGCATGAAGAGTTAATCGGTTTTGATTTTCTGGGATTTTCTCTAGGAAGTGAGTTAAATTATACCAATGTATTAAATATTTTAGACCTTGCCGGCTTACCCTTAGAGTCAAAATTACGCAATCAAGATTTTCCTTTAGTTATCGCGGGAGGCCCATGCACGCTTAATCCTGAGCCGATGCATGAGTTCTTTGATTTATTTATTATTGGCGAGGCAGAAGAAGCAATCATAGAGCTGGTGAATGCGTATCGCAAATACAAGGATGATTATAAGAATGGCAAGATGTTCAAGGAAGAGTTGCTTATTGAATTTTCCAAGCTTGATGGTGTTTACGCGCCATCGCTTTACGCGACAGAATATAATCAAAATCAGGAATTAGTAAGTTTTTCTCCCAAAGTAAAAAGCCTGCCTTTAAGAATTAAAAAACGTATAGTAGCTGATTTAAATACCGCTTATTTTCCAATTGATTGGATAGTGCCTAATGTTCAAGTAGTGCATGATCGAATCAGTATTGAGATTATGCGCGGTTGCCCGAACCGCTGTTGTTTTTGCCAGGCAAGAAGCCAGTATTATCCTCTAAGAATTAGAAGCCAGGAGCAGGTAAAGTTTTTAGCTAATGCAACCTGCGCAGCTTCCGGTTATGAAGAATTATCTTTGAGCGGTTTATCCGTAAGTGATTATCCGCAATTTGGGAAATTGGTTGAGGATTTAATTAAGGTTTTTAAAGAGCAAACAATTAATTTGACTCTTCCGTCGCTTAAGGCAAAAGCATTGTTGGGAAATGTTTCTACACTGATCGCAAAAATTAAAAAAACTGGTTTAACTTTTGCCCCGGAAGCAGGGTCAGAGAGATTGCGAAATATAATTGGCAAAGATTTTTCAGTTGAAGAATTTTATTCCGTTATCCAAGTTGCTTATCAGGCAGGGTATCAGCATCTAAAACTGTATTTTCTTATCGGGCTACCCACGGAAGGAGATAACGACCTGGATGCTATTATTGATTTTGCGGTTAAGGCTTCAGATTTAAGAAAAAAGGTTTTGGATTCTGCCGCCGCGATTAACATAAGCGTGAATCCTTTGATCCCAAAACCGCATACTCCTTTTCAATGGTTAAAAATGCAGCCAATAGCAGCGATAAAAGATAAACAAAATTATTTTAAAAGCCATTGTAAAAACAAAAAGTTAAAATTTAATTTTCATAATTTTGAAATGGGCTTTTTGGAGGGTGTGCTCTCGCGGGGAGATAGAAGGCTAAGCCAGGTTATCCTGACTGCTTATAAAAAAGGCGCAAGGATGGATGCCTGGTCAAATTATTTTTCATTTTCCAAGTGGCAGGAGGCTTTTGCCGAAAATGGGGTGGATGCCGAGAGTTATCTTTGCGAAAAATCCCAAAAAAGCCTTTTGGCCTGGGATTTTATTGACACGGGGGTTGATAAGGAAACCTTGTTAAGTGAATACAACAAATCTGTTGCCATATAAGGGGTTAAGAGGTATAATTTCTTAATTAACTGTTAATGATTAGGGGGATAAATGGATAAAAAAGCTGATTATTTCTCTTTAAATTCACGTACGATTAAACAGAAGCTAGTAATCGCTTTTCAGCTGATGTCTATCCTGCCGCTTTTGGTTTGCGTATACTTAGTTTCAAATTATATTTTCCCAAAATTTGGAATTAAGGTTGATGTCATTGCTTTTATAATAATTAGCGCTTTTGTGGCTATAATCGGGCTTTTGGTAATTAAGGAAGTTTTTGATCGGTTAACTTCGGTTACTACGGAAGCTAAATATATCGCCGCGGGAGATATTCACCGCACATTAGAAGTTAGCCAGGATGACGAAGTAGGTGAATTAGGGAATGTGTTAAATAATTTAACACAGCGCATTCGCACAAACATGGACGAGCTTAAGCAGTATAGCGAGAAAACCAGTGAGATTAATATTGAGATTCAGAAAAAGGTAATTGTTCTTTCTAATTTGATGCAGATAAGCACTTTGATCTCAAGTGGGGCAAAATTTGAAGAGATCCTTAAAACAGCAGTTGAGAAATTCAGGTTTTTGGCTAATTCCGATACTGCATTTCTGCTTATTTGGGATGAAGAAAAAGGCGTATTTTTTATGAAGATTGTTGATGGCGTGCAAAACGCGCAAAATGAGCGTTTAAAGGGAATAGTTGTAGAGCCTAAAGAAGATATCTACAACAAGGCTTTAAATTTAAATAAACTTTTGATTTTGGATAAAAATAATTTTCTTGCTGAGAATCTTACGGTTGTTTTCCTGGAGAAGTTCCAGCTTAAAAACTGCCTGGCAATGCCAGTATTTTTAAAAGGCAAGGTTAAAGCGGTGCTGGGTATTGGTAATGGTAAGGAAGGTTTCGGATATGGCAAAGATGATATTGAGTTGTTGGCTATATTCTCTAAGCAGGTTGCTATTGCCATTGAAAATGACATTATGGCAAATCGCATTGATAAACTAGAGATAAAGGATGCCCTTACCGGCCTTTACAACCAGTCTTTTATTACTGGCCGCTTAAAAGAAGAGATTAGGCGTGCGATTGCTTATCAGAGGCCATGCGCTTTCATTATTTTTAACATTGATAATTTTAAAACTTACCGTGAAAAATTTGGTTTAATTGTCGCGGAAGCAGCGCTTAAAAAAATTGCTGTTTTGGTGCGGGATTCAATTACTGATATTGACCGGGTAGGAAGAACTGGTGATGATGAGTTTTCAGTAATTTTACCGGAAAAGAATAAACGCCAGGCTCAGGAGTCTGCTGAAGATATCCGCAAAAAGATTGCATTCGTTTTTAGCGAAGAACAGGATAAAGATAAGCTGCTTACTTTCAGCGCGGGGGTGAGTGAAAATCCATTGGATGGAGTTGATGCGGAACAATTGGTTAAGAAAGCCAGAGAGTTATTAGCTAAAGCTAAGGCTCAGGGTAAAAATCGGGTTGTAGTTTTTTAATCCGCGCATTGACTTACTCATACCGGTGCCTGCCGGCAGGCAGGTATTCGTAAGTCAAGCGCTCATTAAATTTATGGCTATCAGAAGAATTATTAATAAACAATTAGGTGAGCTCCTACTTGACCGGGGTATTATCAACCAGGGCCAATTGGATCAGGTTTTGAACCTGCAGCGTATTAAAGGCGGGTTAATCGGTGAGATTTTGGTGGAGTTGGGTTATGCTAAAGAAGAAGATATTGCCCAATCGTTAACCGCTCAATACGGGTTTCCTTATTTGCCTTTAAGTAATTATGATGTTAACCCGGAGATTACTAGTATTATTCCTGGCCGAGTTGCTCGGCAGTATTTGCTTGTGCCAATAGATAAAATTGGCAATAATCTTACTCTAGCGATGTCTAATCCTTTGAATATTCAGGCTATCGAGGATGTAGAACTGCTTAGCGGTTGCAGTGTTCAGACTTTTGTTTCTACCTCAACTGATATCAAAAGAGCGATAGAAAAATACTATAAAGACAAGGAATAGGTTCGAAGTAAATGATTTCACTTAAAGATCGGCTTACCGAAATATTAATCAATAATAAACTAATTACCCAGGAGCAACTTGAGCAAGCGCTTAAGGAACAAGTTGTTAAGGGCGGCAAGCTTAGTGATATTATTGTTGGCCTTAAGTTTGTAAAAGAGAATGAGTTAATTACTACCCTAAGCGAAGGTTTAGGCCTGCCTTTAATTGATTTAAAACGTTTAAAAATCGATTTTGATATTGTAAAAATAATTCCTGTAGATATCGCGCGTCACTATCAGATCATCCCGGTTTCAAAAATGGGGGATACGATTACTTTGGCCATGGCAGACCCGCTAAATATATTTGCCATTGACCACGTGCAATCACTTACCGGTTTTAAAATTAATCCTATCATTTCATCGGTACAGGATATTAATCAAACTATTGAATTATCTTATCCTGATACAACCAAGGGAATTATTGATGACCTGGTAAAAGAGATGACTGTTTCTTCTATTGAGTTAGTTAAGGAAGAAAAAGATAGCTTGCCTAGCGATCAGGAGCTTGATCGTATTAGCCATGAAGCGCCGGTAATCAAAGTTACCAATATGCTTCTTGAGGAGTCGATAAAGAAGAAATCATCTGACATTTTGATTGAGCCATTTGATAAGAAATTACGCATACGTTTCCGTATTGATGGCGTGCTTGCAGAACAAAAGGCGCCGCCAAGAAGTATGCACGCTTCCATAGTATCGCGCATTAAAGTTATGTCAGAGCTAGATATTGCCGAACACAGGCTTCCTCAGGATGGCAGGTTTAAATTAAAGATCATCGGCCGCGAAGTGGATTTTCGTGTTTCTATACTTCCTTCTAGTTATGGCGAGAAGGTGGCTTTGCGTATATTGGATAAATCACAGGCAAATTTGGATGTGAAAAAATTGGGATTTAGCGATTATGCCTTGGAAACTTTAGATAAAGTTTCAATGCTCCCTCACGGTATGATTTTAGTTTGCGGCCCGACCGGAAGCGGGAAAACTACTACTCTTTACGCGGTTTTAAAATCCGTAGATAGCCCGGATAAAAATATCGTTACTGTAGAGGATCCGGTTGAGTTTCAATTAGAAGGTATAAATCAAGTTACCGCTAAGCCAGAGATAGGCCTTACTTTTGCCGCAGCGTTACGTTCTATATTACGCCAAGACCCCGATATTATTATGATTGGAGAAATTCGTGATTACGAAACTGTCGATATCGCGATTAAAAGCGCGCTTACCGGACATTTAGTGCTTTCTACTTTGCACACAACTACTGCTGCCGGTGCTGTAGTGCGCCTGGTAAATATGGGGGTAGAGCCGTATTTAATTAATTCTTCCTTGGTTTGCGTTATGGCACAAAGGTTGGTGCGTTCGATATGTTCATATTGTAAAGAGGGATATATTTTGAAAAATGAAATTGCGAAAAGTTTAAAATTAGATATCGGCAAACTTAGTAAGCTGCAATTCTATAAAGGCAAGGGTTGCCAGCATTGTTTTAATACTGGATATAGCGGACGAACTGTAATTGCAGAAGTATTACAGCTAACGGCGAAGATTCGCGAGCTCATCCTTTCTGGCTCGCAGGAGCAATTTATTAAGCATGAGGCGCGCTTAGGGGGAATGAAAACTTTGCGCGAGGATGGCATGGAAGCTGCTTTAAAGGGCCAAACAACTATTGAAGAGGTCTTGCGCGTAACTGCGCCGGATGAATAATGCATTCATTAAAAGAAAATATAATTGATATCCTTCTTAAAAGTAAGCATATCACTAAAGAACAGCTGGATCGTGCTTTGGATTTGCAGAAAGAAAAAGGCATACCTTTAAGAAGGGTTTTAGTAGAAAAAGGGATTATTACTGAGGATGCTTTGCTTTCTTTATTCTCGGAGCAACTTTATATGCCTGCTTTACGGTTAGCTAAATATAAATTTGATCAAGAAGTAATTAATTTAATTCCTGAGCGTATGGCCAAGCTTTATAATATTATTCCATTATCCCGGATAGGCAGTACCCTTACCGTTTCTATATCGGACCCGTTAAATATTTTTGCTTTGGATGATTTAAAAAACTTTACTGGCTGTAATATTGATATTGTTTTAAGCCCGGAAGATGAAATTGCGCATGCTATTGAAACTCAGTACCGCAAAGATACAAAAGATATGCAGAATATTCTTGAAGAATCAATCTTAGGCCAGGATACTAATGTAACCAAGAATCTGGGGTTGATTAAGAGTGATGAGATTGAGTTGTCTAATACGATGCAAGAAAGTGAAAAGGCGCCGATTGTGCAATTGGTTGATATTGTGTTAGCCCAAGCTTTGAAACGAAGGGCATCTGATATTCATATTGAGCCTGAGGTGGATTGTTTGCGTATTAGATACCGCATTGATGGGTCATTACACGATGTATTAAGGGTTCCTAAAATCAACCAAAATGCAATTTTAGCCCGGCTTAAGATTATTTCCAATCTGGATATTACTGAAAATCGTATCCCACAAGACGGCAGGTTTAAGGTCAAGACTGAAGGCCGAGAAGTAGATTTTCGGGTCTCCAGCCTTCCTACAACTTTTGGCCAGAAATTTGTTTTGCGCGCCCTGGATAAAGCCAACCTTTCTATTG
This sequence comes from Candidatus Omnitrophota bacterium, assembly GCA_022013085.1. Taxonomy (GTDB): domain Bacteria; phylum Omnitrophota; class Gorgyraeia; order Gygaellales; family Profunditerraquicolaceae; genus UBA6249. The sequence continues at coordinate 11,547 of JAKLQX010000024.1, forward strand.
GTTTGGATAAGTTGGGTTTTTCCGAGCAGCCGGCAAGGATATTTAAAGAAGCCGTGCTTAAACCATTCGGTATGATGTTAGTTACCGGGCCGACTGGATCAGGCAAATCCACCACGCTTTATTCTGTGTTGAATCAGCTAAATGTTCCGGAGAGGAATATTGTTACTATTGAAGATCCCGTAGAATACCAGGTTGAAGGGATTACCCAGATGCAGGTTAAGCCTGATATAGGATTAGATTTTGCTTCCGGGTTGCGTTCTATTTTGCGTCAGAGCCCTGATGTAATTATGATCGGTGAGATCCGTGATGCGGAGACCGCGGATATTGCTATTAAAGCAGCTTTGACGGGACAACTTGTGCTTTCTACATTGCATACTAATGATGCGATCTCAAGTATCACCCGTCTTATAGATATGGGGGTAGAGCCATTTTTGGTAGCTTCCAGTGTAATTATGCTTTGCGCTCAACGTTTAGTGCGTAAAATTTGCCTTAAGTGCCGTAAGCAGATAGATATACCTAATGAATTCCTGGAAAAAATAGGGTTCATGGAGAAAACTAAATTTTATACTGCTACAGGGTGCAAATTCTGCGGGAACACTGGTTTTTATGGAAGAATTGCAGTTTTAGAAACAATTTTAATTGATGATGCTATGAGAGAGATGATTATCCGTAGAAAATCAATGGATGAAATTAAAGAGTATGCGGTCAAGAAATTAGGAATGAAAACTTTGCGTGATGATGCCTATCAAAAGGTGAAAGAAGAGCTAACTACCTTGGATGAAGCGATAAGAATTACAACTGAGGAATAATTATGGCTATTAGAGCTAAAATACTTTTGATTTGTGATGATGTGGGTTTTTCTAATTATTTTAAGGAGCAGCTCTTTATTTTAGGGGAGCATACTGTTATCGTCGAGCCTACTTTTCAGGCAGCAGCTTTGAGCTTAAGTAAAAGTATCTGTGATTTAGTTTTTGTAAAATTCTCTGTTTTAGAAACAGATATTGGTTCGGGGATGTTTGAGTTAAGAAAAGTTGATCTTGATTGCACGGCAGTTATTTTACTTGATACTCAGAAGGATGGCTTGGCAAATGAGTTTGAGGAATTAGGAGTGTTTGAAAGCATAATCTGGCCAGTGGGAGTAGATAAATTAAAGTTTATTATCGATAAAGGTACTAAATTGCATACATTATTAGCCGCTAGCCGAAGGTTGAATCAGGGCTTAAAGGAAAACAATCAGGCGTTAGAGAGGCAGAGTACGCTTTTAGCTAAAAGAATCGAAGACTCTACAAGTAACTTAAGCAGGTTGTATGAAGATTTGCGTTCTACTTATATGCGTACTATCCGAGTTTTGGCGCAAGCCATTGATGCGCGAGACCACTATACGCATAGCCACTCAGAGAATGTAGCACGTTACGCGATAGTTATTTCTAATGAGTTAAAGCTTTCGGCTAAAGAAATTGAATTAATCCGCCAGGCTTGCGAGTTGCATGATTTAGGCAAAATAGGTATTGAAGATAGTATTCTGCTAAAAACTTCTTCTTTGACGGATTCAGAATGGGAAGAGATCAAAAAGCATCCTACTATAGGGGCTAAGATTCTGGAACCGTTGACTTTTCTTGGGCAAGTGGTAGACTTAGTAAGGCAACACCATGAAAATTATGATGGTACAGGATATCCGGAAGGAAGAAAAGCTAATGATATCCTGTTAGGTGCGCGCATCATTCATGTGGCGGATGCTTATGAAGCCATGCGTTCGGCACGTTCTTACAGAAAGATTCCTTTAACGAAGGAAGCGGCAATTCTAGAAATTAAACGTAATAGCGGCACGCAGTTTGACCCTAGAATTGTGGATGTATTTTTAAAAGTTGTGGATAACCTATGAACCCCGCACCTTCTAAATATTTAAATATTAAAATTATACGATTTATAGAATTAAATAGGAAAGAAGGTGCGGGGTGAACCTTTATCAATATACTGCAAAAGATAAAAGAGGCCAAAGCGTAACTGGAGTGCTTCAGGCAGCTAATGAAACAGAAGTTGCTGATATTCTGCATAAAAAAGAGCTGGTTGTGGTTCGGGTAGAACTTGGCAAGAGCCAGGTTAGTAAAACTAAGCAAAGTGATAAGAAAATTAAACTTGATGATCTAGTTATTTTCTCTCGGCAGTTGGCTACGATGATTGACGCGGGTATTCCTTTGGTTAATGCTTTGAGTATTTTATCTGAGCAGATTGAGGAGGAGAATCTTAGGGTTGTGGTTAATATTGTGCGTCAGGATATAGAAGCGGGAATGAGTTTTTGTGATGCGCTAGGTAAACATCCTGTGGTTTTCTCAGATCTTTTTGTGAACATGGTAAAAGCCGGAGAAGCATCAGGTATGTTAGACGAAATATTGGATCGCCTGGCCAGTTACTTAGAGAAACAGTCAGCACTAAATCGAAAGATTGTTTCAAGCCTGGTTTATCCAGCGGTAGTAGTAAGTATGTCTATTGTGATTACTTCTGTGCTTCTGTTAAAAGTGGTGCCTACCTTTAAAGGAATATTTGATTCATTAGGCGGGACTTTACCGGTACCAACGCAGGTGTTAATTTTTATTAGCGACCTCTTAAGAAAATATTTTTTATATACTGTAGTTTCTTTGGTGGTTGCTATTTACTTGTTTAAGAAACATTTAAAAACTGAAAAAGGTAGGTATCAGTTTGATCAACTTACTTTAAAGGCGCCGGTTTTTGGCCCGCTTTTCCGGAAACTGGCTGTAGCAAAATTTTCGCGTACTTTTTCTACTCTGGTAAAAAGCGGAGTTTCAGTTTTAAGCGCTTTGGATATCGTAAGCAAAACTTCTGGTAATAAAGTAGTGGAAGAGGCGGTGGTTAATTGTTCTAAAAGTGTTAGGGATGGTGAACCGATCTCAAGGCCACTTTCGAAAAGCGGAGTTTTTCCACCCATGGTTACGCGCATGATTAATGTAGGGGAGCAGACTGGGCAACTTGAGAAGATGCTTACCAAAATTGCTGATTTTTATGATGATCAAGTAGATGCGGCTGCCGGGGCATTAACAAGTATGATTGAGCCTCTAGTAATTTCCTTTTTGGGTATTGTTATTGGAGGTATTGTTATCGCATTGTTCTTGCCGATTTTTAAAATATCGCAGCTTATGGCGCATTAAAGTAGCAGAGTAATAACTCCTGCAAAATAGGCCACTTAAGTGGTTTAGAATAAAGGGGACGGTTCTATTTTTTAAAAAAATAGAACCGTCCCCTGGATTTTAAAATAATAAAAAAAGTTCTTGACAAAAAAGCGTTTTGTAATAAACTAGATACTCCCTTCCCAAAGGGATAAAATATTGTGAAAACAATTAAAATGCAGTTGACAATTTCTTGTAATTAATCCTTAAACGACAATAGGGCGCAAGTAAATTTGGCGACCCGACAATTTGTCGGGTCGTTTTTTTTTGCTCTTTTGATAATTGAATTGCCAAGCGAGGCCAGTAAAGACTGTTAAAAGTTTTTACGGGTCAATTTCATGAGGTTTGAAATTAAATAAATCGTTAGAGCCATTATACATAATTTTTCGAAATTTTTTCGGAGAGTTTGATCCTGGCTCAGAGTGAACGCTGGCGGCGTAGATTAGGCATGCAAGTCGAGCGATACTTTTTTTCTGATATGGTGAAGCCGCAAGGCTGATCTGTTGAGGGAGAAGAGATATAGCGGCAGACTGGTGAGTAACACGTGAGTAATTTACCTCTAAGTCGGGGATAGCCTTGCGAAAGCGAGGGTAATACCCGATGTGTTTACGACTACATAAGTAGATGTAAGTAAAGGAGGCTCGCAAGAGTTTCCGTTTAGAGATGAGCTCGCGTCCTATCAGCTAGTTGGTAGGGTAACGGCCTACCAAGGCTTTTGACGGGTAGCTGGCCTGAGAGGGTGGTCAGCCACATGGGGACTGAGACACTGCCCCAACTCCTACGGGAGGCTGCAGTCGAGGATATTTAGCAATGGACGAAAGTCTGACTATGTGACGCCGCGTGAGGGATGAAGGTCTTCGGA
>JAKLQX010000025.1 GCA_022013085.1 Candidatus Omnitrophota bacterium
TGACCAGAGGTTAAAAAATCCCAACAACATTTTCGGTAAAGATTATTTTGAAGAGCAATTAGCGCGAATCAGAGATATTCGTTCCAGCGAACGCAGGTTTTATCAGAAAATTACCGATATTTACGCGCAATGTAGCGCTGATTATGATCCGAATGAAGAAATTACTAGGCAATTTTTTGCTACCGTGCAAAACAAACTTCATTTTGCAATAAGCGCTCAAACTGCGGCGGAAATCATTTATCAAAGGGCCAGCAGCGAGAAACCCCATATGGGCTTAACTACGTGGGAAAATGCGCCCAAAGGAGCTATTCGAAAAACTGATATTACTATCGCCAAAAATTATCTCAATGAAAAAGAACTGGATGGATTAAATAGAATTGTCACTATGTATCTTGACTATGCGGAAATGCAAGCGCAAAAAGGAGTTCTGATGCATATGAAAGATTGGGTCGAAAAATTGGATGCTTTTTTACATTTCAACGAAAAGAAAATTTTGCATAATAGCGGTAAAATCAGCCATGAAATCGCAGCAGCTTTGGCCGAAAGCGAATATGAGAAATATAAAGTTGTTCAAGATCGAATGCTTGAGTCAGATTTTGATCAGGAAATAAAAAAATTGCTTGAAAAGAATCATAGACAGTGTACGTAATGTATTGAAATATAAAGAAATGCAGAACAAATATTTGGGTTCAAGCTACCAACGCAACACCCTAATTTGCTATAATAGAAGGAGAAAAGTTTTTTTAAAAAACATGTTGTATTTTTAATACAACATGTTATACTTTGTTTGGGAGTTGTAAGTTATTTACAACAGCAATAGTGCTTGTTTAAAGTAAATAGAAAACAAAGAATAAGGGAGGTGGGCAAGATGAATACTTTTGGTGAGTTATTTAAAGTTAAGAGAATTGCTTTGGGTAAGACGCTAAGACAGTTTTGTTTGGAACATCAACTTGACCCGGGGAATGTTAGCAAATTAGAAAGGGGAAAGTTACCTCCCCCGATTTCCGAAGAAAAATTAAAAGAGTATGCTTTATATTTGAAAATTAAAATTAATAGCGGTGAATGGCAAATTTTTAAAGATTCAGCTGCTATTAGCTCAGGGAAGATCCCCGAAGATTTGAAAGAAGAAGATCTGCTAGCAAGGCTTCCGGTTTTTTTTAGAACATTAAGAGATAAAAAATTTACGGAAGAAGAATTAAGAGAGTTAATAGAAAAGATTAAGGAATCATAAGATAATGCAATTTTCGCCGATAATTAAAACAGCGCAACAGATAAACTATGATGCGGAGAGCTTTTTGAGCACGTATCATCCTTCGTTGTTTATACCCATTCCGATTGAAGATATAATAGAATTGCAGATGAAAATGGATATTATCTCAATACCGGGACTAAAAGATTCATTTGAGAAGATGGGGCTTGAAATAGATGCGTTTATTTCTTCAGATTTAAAAAGTATTTCTGTTGATAGATATATTTATGAAAATAGATTAAATAGATATAGGTTTAGTTTGGCTCATGAAATTGGCCACAAAATTCTTCATGAGTATTTGTATGTTCAATTTAAATTTAATGTAAGGGATCAATGGATAAAAGTGCTTAATCAGATTCCTATTAGTGAACGGCAGATAGTCGAGTGGCAAGCGGATGAATTTGCGGGTTTAGTTCTTGTGCCTCGGTTAGTTTTAAAAAATGAATATGAGATAGCGATTAAAGAAGCTGAAACAATTCTTAAAAAATCTTTTGAGGATAACCAATCTCTTGTTGAAAATATTGTAATTGAGTATCTTCTTACGGAAAAATTTAATGTAAGTAAATATGTCATTAGAAGAAGGCTTGAAAACGATCAATTAATATAAAAATGTTAGATTTTCTTCCGCTTAACTTAAGGCGCGTTAGTTGTTAATAGGGAGTAGTACGGATGGGCAGGATGTGTCTACGGCGGAGTTGATAAGGATGATTGCTGGATTGCTTCGTCGCCGGCGGGCTCCTCGCAATGACGCGAGCTTATTTTCTTTGCATCCCGGTATCCTAAAGGCGTTGTGTAAAATTGCAGGAAAGACTGAAGAACTGGAGAAATTAACTGGGTCTCTGGTTGTGGATAGTAGCAAAATTAGGAATTTGCTGGGGTGGAAGGCGCCGCTTACGCTGGAAGAGGGGGTTAGGGAGATGGTTAGGTTGGACGAGATTGCTTCGCCTCGCCTGTGGCGTGGCTCGCAATGACACTGAGTGAGCTTTGAAAAATAAATGTTAGATTTGGTTTTTTCTCGCGTCTATTGTTGTAGGAAGTAAATAATAACGCGAGAAAGGAGAAGGATGATATGGATACAAGAATAGCGGTATTTAAAGGGGAAAGAATACGTAAAACTATCCATAAGAGTGAATGGTGGTTCTCTGTGGTGGATGTGTGCGGGGTATTAACGGACAGTATTGATGCGGGTGCTTATTGGCGTAAATTAAAACAAAGATTAAGAGAGGAAGGTAGTGAGGTCGTGACATTTTGTCACGGACTCAAATTAGTAGCACTTGATGGTAAGAAATATGAGACTGATTGCGCTAATACGGAAGGTATTTTTCGTATTGTTCAGTCTATCCCATCGCCTAAAGCTGAGCCGTTTAAGCGGTGGCTCGCTAGAGTGGGATATGAGAGAATCAAGGAGATAGAAGATCCTGAGCTTGCCACGAAAAGGACCCGCTCGCTCTATAAAGCCAAGGGGTATAGCGATGACTGGATAGAAAAGAGAATCCGCGGCATTGCTATTCGCGAAGAATTAACTGATCAATGGCAGAAAAGAGGTGTACAGCAACCCCGGGAATACGAAATTCTTACTGCCGAGATATCCAGCGCGACATTTAGCATGACCCCATCCGTATATAAGAAATATAAAAAGCTAAAGCGGGAGAATCTGCGGGATCATATGAATGATTTAGAGCTGATTTTTTCCATGCTGGGGGAGGCATCAACAAAAGAAATCGCCGTTAATAAAGATGCGCGGGGATTTCCTGAAAATAAACAGGCGGCGTATGAGGGCGGGACTGTTGCCGGAAACGCGAGGAAGGAATTAGAGAAAAAGAGCGGCAAGAGAGTTTCAACGCGTAAAAATTATTTAACCGGGCCACAAGATAGAAAATTTTTGAAGTAGGAGGAGTCGGTAAATGGAAAGTAAAGAAAATAAGTCTGAATTGATAATTTATCAGACTGAGGATGGGCAGACTAAGCTTCAGGTAAAAATGGAAGATGAGACTGTTTGGCTTACTCAGGGCCAGATGGCGGAGTTGTTTGAAAAATCGAAATCTACCATTAATGAGCATATAAAGAATGTTTATAAAGAGAAAGAGCTTGTAGAAAACCAAACTATGAGAAAATTCGGAAATTCCGAATTTTCTACTAAGCCGACAAATTGCTATAATCTGGATGTTATTATTTCTGTTGGCTACAGGGTGAAATCGTTGCGCGGGACACAGTTTCGTATTTGGGCCACTCAGCGATTGAAAGAATACATTGTCAAAGGGTTTACGTTAGATGACGAGCGTTTAAAACAGGGAGGCCAGAAAGCGCGGTATTTTCAGGAGCTTTTACAACGTATCCGCGATATTCGCAGTAGCGAGCGCAATTTTTATCAGAAAGTTACCGATATTTATGCCACGAGTATTGATTACCGCAAAGATGATTTGCTGACGGAAGAGTTTTTCGCGACTGTGCAGAATAAAATGCATTATGCCGTTCATGGCCATACTGCCGCGGAAATTATCGTAAAACGCGCGGATAGCAAGAAGCCGTTGATGGGGCTTACCAGTTTCAAGGGGAATTATGTTACAGTGCAGGATACTAAAGTTGCTAAAAATTATCTTACTGAAAAAGAGTTAAATCAGCTTAATCTCATTGTATCTATGTATCTTGATTTCGCGGAATTACAGGCGGCTAACGGTAGATCGATGAAAATGGCGAATTGGATAGTAAAACTTGATGAATTTTTGAAATTAAGTGAACGAGAGCTTTTGACTAACGCGGGAAACATAAGCGCTGAAGAAGCCGCGCAAAAGGCTCAAGAAGAATTTGGAAAATACAGAAAAGGGAGAGATAAGAATCACATTAGCGATTTTGATAAGGCAGTTAAAAAAATTACAAAGCTATAGAGGGGATTAAGGAGACGGTTAAAGGAACCGAGATTGATTCGGCGCCAGTGGCGCCTCACAATGACGGGAAGAAGATGGTAAAGCGAATTTTTGATTTAATTTTGGGTTTGGTTTTGATAGTTTTATTGAGTATCCCGATGCTGGTTATTGCAATATTGATTAAGCTAATGTCGAAGGGGCCGGCTATTTTCTGGACGGATCGTGTTGGCGCGAATAATCGTATTTTTAAGATGGCTAAATTCAGGACGATGAGATTAAATACGCCTCAGGTAGCCACGCATTTAATGGAGAATCCCGAAGATTACTTGATTCCCGGAGGGGAGTTTTTACGTAAATACAGCTTGGATGAACTACCGCAATTGTTTAATGTTTTAAAGGGGGAGATGAGTTTTGTGGGGCCGCGGCCGGCATTGTTTAATCAGGATGATCTGATAACGCTACGCACTAAGAAGAATATCCATAAGCTTGTTCCCGGAGTTACGGGCTGGGCACAGGTCAATGGAAGAGATGATTTGGAGATCCCTGTAAAGGTTTCTTTTGATGAATATTACCTCAAGCATCGCTCCTTTGCCTTTGATCTTTATATTATCCTTTTGACCGCGATAAAGGTTATAAAAAGAGAAGGCATCCAGCACTAAAAAATCGTATCAACTAATTGCTAAAACTACAATTTGCTATATAATATTAGGCTATGAACCTAAAAGAACTAATCTTTAGATGCCGGCGTTTAATTATTATAGCTCTCCACTTAGCTTTGGTGGTTGGCGCCTATGTGCTTGCTTTTTATCTGCGTTTTGATTTTAAAGTCGATAGTGGCCAGTGGCAGATAATTATCAAAACCCTCCCCATCCTTGTTTGCATTAAAATGGTTATTTTCGGATATTTTGGCCTTTATTCCGGTTTATGGAAATATGCCAGTATAGATGATATCTGGAGGATCCTTAAGGCGCATGTTTTAGCCACGTTGTGTTTTATTCTTGCTGTTGCTTTCATCCATACTTTTGCTGGTTATCCGCGTTCGATTATTGCTTTGGATTTTATTTTAAGTTTTTGTTTTATCGCGGGTATTCGTTTTGCTAGCCGAGTAGCCAGGGAGAAATTTCGGCCTGAACATAAAACTAAACGAAAAAAGGCCTTAATTGTCGGCGCGGGTGAAGCAGGGGTGATGGTTTTAAGAGAAAGCCGGTTGAACCCTAAAACTAATATAGAGATAGTGGGTTTTATTGATGATGACCGAAGGAAAAGAAATTTACGTATTCAAGGAATATATATTTTAGGGGCCTGTAGCGATATTTCTTCTATTGTTGAAGAATATGGCGTTGAGGAGATTATCATTGCTATTCCTTCTGCCAAAGGTGAAGAGATAAGAAGCATTATTTCGCATTGCAAGATTCCTTCTATTAAGTTCAGGATTGTTCCGGGCTTACAGAAGATAATCAGTGGAGACCTGGAGGTTAAACCACGCGAAATAAGGCCGGAAGATCTTTTGGGTAGAGAGACGGTTACGATTAATGAAAAAGAGGTTAAGGATTATTTATTTGAAAAGGTAGTTTTAGTTACCGGAGCCGGCGGTTCAATCGGGTCGGCTTTATGCAGGCAGATAGTAAATTTTAACCCTAAAGAAATTTTGCTATTTGACCATAATGAAAACGATGTTTATTATTTAGGGATTGAGTTTTTGACAAAATACCGGCATATCAAATTCAGGACTATTATTGGGGATATAGGAGATATAGGTTTATTAAAGAGCGTTTTTTCTCTTTATAGGCCGGAGATAGTTTTTCACGCGGCAGCGCATAAGCATGTTCCGCTGATGGAAGAGAATCCCGCGGCAGCGGTTAAAAATAATATTATCGGCAGTAGAAACCTGATCTACGCGGCGAACCATTACAAGGTTGAGAGGTTTATTTTTATATCTACGGACAAGGCGGTAAATCCGACGAGTATCATGGGCATGACCAAAAGAATTGTGGAGATGATTTTACAGTCTAAAGCTAAAATTAGTAAAACTAAATATATGGCCGTTAGATTTGGTAATGTTTTAGGCTCAGATGGAAGCGTGATTCCGTTGTTTAAGCGGCAAATTGAGGCAGGCGGCCCTTTAACCATAACCCACCCGGAAGTTAAAAGGTATTTTATGAGTATCAATGAGGCAAGCCAGCTTGTTTTGCAGGCCGGGAGTATGGGCAAAGCCGGAGAGATTTTTATTTTAGATATGGGGGAGCAGATAAAGATTTTCGATTTAGCAAAAGAAATGATTATTCTCTATGGTTTAAAACCTGATGAGGATATAAAAATAGAGTATATTGGATTGCGGCCCGGTGAGAAGCTTTTTGAGGAGACTTTGCTGGATACGGAAAAAGATAAAGCCACTAAGGCGGATAAGATTTATATCGCAGATTTGGATGTTTTTGACCCGGGGATTTTGAGGAAGAGAATAAGGGATTTAGAAAAGGCAGTTAAGATTATGGATAGCGCGGAAGTAGTTAAAAAATTACAAGAGATTATAAAAATATGAAGTTAAGAGCCGTAAAATATTTAGATGTAGCAGTTGAATACGCGATTTACGGGGTGATTTTCTCTATTCCTATTTCTATAACTATGATTGGGACTTTTGCCGGTATGGCAAGTGTGTTCTTTTTGATTAAGAAGATTCTAGCTCCGGAATTTAGTAGTATAAAAGCTAATAAAATGTTGTTTTTATTTTTGTTATTATTTTTTGTTTTTATGGGGTTATCGTTGTTTAATAGTGGCCCGTTATTTGCTAAAAGTTTAAAAACACTTTTGATAAAATGGGGGAGATATCCCTTGCTCCTTTGGGCGATAATTGATACATTTCAGGATACTAGCCGAATTGTTAA
>JAKLQX010000026.1 GCA_022013085.1 Candidatus Omnitrophota bacterium
CCTACCACCCCATTACCTCTTCTACTTTTCTTTTGATATCAATTGCCTCCATAAAAGCAGTACCGATTAAAACGCTGCTTGCCCCAAGTATTTTTAAAAATAAAACATCCTGCGCATTCCTGATCCCGCTTTCTACCACCACAATCTTGTCGCGAGGAATTAAAGTAAATAACTTCTCCGTTGTCTTAAAATCAACTTCTAAAGTACGCAAATTCCGATTATTAATACCAATAACAGGGACTTTTAAAGTTAATACTTTTTTTAACTCTTTTTCATCATGCACTTCCACTATGTAATCTAAGCCCAAAGAATCGGCGATCTGCATGAATTCGACGAGTTTATCTTTAGTCAATAAATCCGCAATTAACAAAATTGCATCCGCTCCTAAATAACGCGATTCATAAACCTGGTAAGCCTCTAAGATAAAATCCTTTCTTAATATTGGAGCGGAAATAATATTTTTTACTTCCAAGATATAGGCTGGATTACCACCAAATAAATCCTCTTCAGTTAAAACTGAAACCGCCTGTACCCCTGCATCAGAATAAGCTTGGGCAATCTCCTGTAAATTAAAATTCTGACGGATTATACCTCTTGAAGGCGAAGCTTGTTTAATCTCAGCAATCAGAGAAATCTGCCGCGGCTTACTAATTACTTCTTTAAATGGGCGCGTCAAAGGCAGGCCAACTAATTTTGCCTTTAAATCCTCTAAGCATAATTGTTGTTGAGCTAAAATAATCCTCTCTTTTTTCTTTAGCACAATCTCTTTTAATATATCAACTTTGGCCATCTTATTGAGAATACTCCTTTAATAACTCCAGCTTTTTTCTTGCCTGACCTGAATCAATTGCTTCAATTGCTAGTTTTATCCCTTCGCTAATATTATCAGCTTTATTCGCGGCATAAATTGCGCAACCCGCATTAAACAAAACAATATCCCTCTTGCTTCCTTTTTTACCAGCCAAGATATCCAGCGCGATTTTCACATTCTCAAGTACCTCTCCACCAGTTAAATCAGACGGCTTGGCTCGGCTTAAACCAAAATCCTCCGGGGTAATTTCATAATTTTTTAAAACACCGCCTGAAACTTCTGAGACAAATGTTTTATCCACAGTAGTCACTTCATCTAAACCATCTGCTCCATGCACAACTAAAACATGCTCAGTGCCTAAGTTATGCAAAACTTGTGCTAATCTATTAGTCCATTCTAAAGCATAAACACCGATCAACTGATTAGTTGCACGTGCAGGATTAATTAAGGGCCCTAAAATATTAAACATGGTCTTTTGCGCAATCTGTTTTCTTGCCGGCATAACATGTTTCATCGCCAAATGCAGATTTGGCGCAAATAGAAAAGCAACACCAATCTCTTCAAGGCATTGCTTAATTTTTGCCTTATCCATATTAATATTAACCCCTAAGCCCTCTAAGATATCCGCGCTACCACAACGGCTTGATACAGAACGGTTGCCGTGCTTAGCCACAGTAACCCCGGCGCCACTTGCAACAAACGCGGTAATAGTGGAAATATTAAATGTTCCTTTCTTGTCTCCTCCTGTCCCGCAAGTATCTAAAATATTCGGCTTATCTACGATAATAGGATCAACATATTTGAGCATTACATTAACTGCCGCAGTTAGCTCAAGTACAGTTTCTCCTTTATCGTTTAATGCAGTCAAAAAAGCAACGATATCAGCAGTAGATGTTGTCCCGCTTAAAATCTCCTGCATTACTTGCTGCATCTGCAGATCAGTCAAATCTTTTTTAAAAACTAGCTGCTGAATTAGGTCTTTTATCATTTTAGTTTAATAAAATTATCCAATATCTGTTTGCCGCTTTTAGTAAGTATAGACTCAGGATGGAACTGCACCCCCCAAATAGGGTACGATTTATGCTTTAATCCCATTATCTCTTTTTCTTTAGTTTCAGCAATTACCTCCAAACAATGCGGCAAACTTTTCCTCTCGACCAACAAAGAGTGATAGCGCGTAGCTAAAAAGGGATTCGGAATACCTTTAAAAATACCTTTTTTATTATGATAAATCTTGGATGTCTTACCATGCATTAATTTCTGAGCCTGTACAATTTTACCTCCAAAAACATACCCTATTGCCTGATGCCCAAGGCAAACTCCAAGAATATGGATAATACCTGCAAACTCTTTGATCACATCAGTAGATATCCCAGCATTCTCTGGCCTACCCGGGCCTGGAGAAATGACGATCTTTGAAGGATTAATCTTCTTAATTTCCTGAAGCGTTAAAGCATCATTACGAAAAACCTTAACTACTTGGCCAAGTTCTCCTAAATACTGCACCAGGTTATAAGTAAAGGAATCATAATTATCAATCATTAAGATCATTCTTTTTCTCTCCATACCTTTGCGCCTAAATTGATTAATTTCTGCTCAATAAATTCATAACCACGCTCTAAATGATAAATCCTTGATATTGAAGTTTTTCCGCGAGCAGCTAACCCTGCCAAAACTAAACAAGCAGAAGCACGCAGGTCAGAAGCCATAACCGGCGCTCCGGATAAACCCTTTATTCCTTCAACAATAGCGTGCGGGCCCTCTCTTTGAATATGCGCGCCCATACGGTTAAGCTCAGCAACATGCATAAACCTATCCGGGTAAATCTTTTCAGTAATTACGCTAATACCGCCAGTTACGCACATCAATGCCATCATCTGCGCCTGCATATCTGTAGGAAAACCAGGGTAAGGAAGCGTGGTAATATTTACAGCTTTCAGTCTTTTATTGCCTTTAACATGCAAAGATCCGTCAGCATATGAAAGATGCGCCCCTGCCTCTTTTAATTTATCAATTAATGCGCCAAGATGATGATATTGTACATTTTTAATTAAAATATCACCTTCGGTAATAAGGGCAGCCAATACCATTGTCCCAGCCTCAATGCGATCAGGAATTATAACATGCATTGCTCCACGCAAACTTTTTACCCCTTCTATCTCAATAATTGGAGTGCCATGCCCTTTAATTTTCGCCCCCATCTTAATTAAAAATTCTGCCAAATCTGCTACTTCAGGTTCACAGGCTGCGGATTCAATAATAGTTTTACCTTTAGCCAAAACCGCAGCCATCATCACATTATCAGTAGCTAAAACAGATGAACCGTAAACCCCGCCTAGATAAATATAAGCGCCATGTAAACACTTTGCCTTAGCTTCTACATAACCCGAATCAATATTAATCTGGGCTCCTAAAGCCTTAATCCCTTTTAAATGTAAATCCACAGGCCGCACTCCGATAACACAACCTCCGGGCAAAGAAACCTTGGCTTTTTTAAGCTTACCTAAAAGCGGGCCCAAAACACAAAAAGACGCACGCATAGTAGAAACTAATTTATATTCTGCAATATAATTACTGGTTTTACCAGCGCAAACCGTAACTTTACCTTTATCAAATTCAACAATCTTTCCTAACGAGCGTAAAATTTTAAACATGCTATTAGAATCACGCAGATTAGGCACGTTTTTAATCACGCACGGCTCATCAGTAAGCAAAGTAGCTGCTAAAATTGGCAACACCGCATTTTTGGCTCCCGAAACAGTAACCTCGCCTTTTAACTTTACACCGCCTTCAATAATCAACTTATCCATTTTCTAAATCCTTTTCTTAGCTATTATTACGCGTTGAATATAATTATAATCTTTAATTATTTTGATAAAATCAAACTTTTCTTCTGCTTTAAGTAAATCTCTGACCTTACAGGCCTGATTTATGCCTACTTCAAAAGCTAAAAATCCACCTGTAGCTAAGCGGCTATCTGCCTGAATAATTATGCGCCGATAAAAATCCAATCCATCAAAACCTGCCTCTAAAGCCAGGGCTGGCTCAAAAGAAAGCTCAGTTGCTTTAGCGTTTACTTCTTGATTTGATACATAAGGAGGATTGCTAATAATTAAATCAAATTTCTGATTACCTATGCCCGAGAATAAATCACTCTGAATAAATTTAATCTGCACGCTTTGGATTTGATTTAACTTTGCATTATCTTTGGCAACCTCTAAAGCCTTAAATGAAATATCTATTGCAGTTATTCGGCTATTCGGAATATTTTTAGCTAAAGATACAGCAATACACCCTGACCCTGTGCCGATATCTAAAACCCTGGGATTTTTTATATTCTTTAATTCTTCTATCGCACTCTGAACTAAAATCTCTGTTTCCGGACGAGGAATCAATACGCGTTTATCTACATTAAAGCTCAGGCCCATAAATTCAGTATGACCTAAAATATACTGCACCGGCTCTCCGAGCATTCTGCGTTTTAATATCGAAGAAACTGCCTGGGCTTTATCTTTTGACAAACTGCTATCTTTATTAAGATATAAGGACAGCCTATCGCAATTTAAAACATGGGTTAAGACTAATTCAGCTTCGTTCACCCCGCACCTTCTTTTCTATTCATCCCTCCGCCTCCATTATATTTATATTCATTTATTATTTTCTGCAACTTTCAGAAGGTGCGGGGTTCATTCAATTTGTCCTCTTCAGCCTTTATAAGAGCATCAGAAAGCTCATCCATCTGCCCTTCTAAAACTGCCTCTAACTGGTGTGTGGTAAAATTAATCCGGTGATCAGTAATTCGCCGATCGGGAAAATTATAAGTACGGATCTTCTCGCTGCGATCTCCGGTGCCAATCTGAATTTTTCTTGCCGAAGATAATCTCTTAGCCTCTGTTTGCGCCATAGCTTCTAAAATACGCGCCCGCAGAATTCTCATCGCCTTTGCTTTATTCTTAATCTGGGAACGCTCATCCTGACAAGCAACTACTGTGCCGGTGGGAATATGTGTAAGCCTCACGGCAGAATCTGTTTTTTGCATATGCTGGCCTCCGGGCCCGCTTGAACGATAAGTATCCACTCTTAAGTCTTTTGACTCAATAACCAGATCAACTTCTTGCGGCTCAACTAAAACTGCCACTGTCGCAGTTGAAGTATGAATACGACCTTGCGATTCAGTAGTAGGTACACGTTGCACGCGATGTACCCCGCTTTCAAATTTAAGCCGGCGAAAAGCATCGCGGCCTTTAACGCTAAAAATAATTTCTTTAATCCCGCCAGCTTCATTGACGCTTGCAGACATAGGTTCGATCTGCCAATCTTGACTCGCAGCATATTTTGTATACATACGGTAAAGATCACCCGCAAAAAGGCCTGCTTCATCTCCACCCGTACCTTGTCTAATCTCTACGATCGCGTCCCGGCCAACATCCTTATCTTCTCCCACGAAAAGCTTTTTAAGCTTAAGCTCAAGCTCTGCTTTTCTTACAGCTAAATCCTTGAGCTCATTTTTAGCTAGCTCGATAAAATCCTTATCGTGCTTTTGCAATAAAACAACCTTGAGCTCTTCGGTTTCCTTGGCCAGATTCCTGTATACGCGAAACAAAACAACTGCTGGCTTAATATCCGAAAGTTCCTTAGCCAACTGGTTATAAAGTTTGCGGTCGGCAATCTGCACCTGGGAACCCAAAAGCTGCTCGAGCTGTCGATAACGTAGTTCTATTTTCTCTAGCTGCTCAAACATATTACTTCTTACTATATTTCTTCACAAACTTATCCACGCGCCCGGCAGAATCCACTAATTTCTGTTTCCCTGTAAAAAATGGGTGGCATTTTGAGCAGATCTCAACACGAATACTCGGTTTAGTTGAACGAGTGTGCACTGTTTCACCACAAGCGCAGATAATCGTACTTTCTTTATAATTAGGATGTATTTTCTCTTTCATTTTGTTCCTCCTTGTCTATCTAGACAACACCCGCGCAATTTTCGCCACCTGGCGAACACCCGCGCAATTCAAATAAGCGCGGGGTGTCTTTTTAGCGCGGGGTGTCACGTATTATTTCTGGTTCATACTGTTTAAAAATTCTTCGTTATTCTTAGTTTTGCTTAACTTCTCAATAAGTAGCTCCATAGCTTCTACGTTATTTAACTCATTCAACACTTTCCTTAAAATCCAGGTCTTCTGTAAAACATCTGGTTTTACAAGCAGCTCTTCATGACGGGTATTCGATCGTTTAATGTCGATTGCCGGATAGATCCTGCGTTGGAATAAATTACGATCTAGCTGAGACTCCATATTACCCGTACCTTTAAACTCTTCAAAAATAACCTCATCCATTCTGCTTCCTGTATCAACCAAAGCTGTAGCGATAATAGTTAAACTTCCACCTTCATCCACAGCTCGAGCTGCACCGAAAAACCTTTTAGGCTTTTGCAGGGCGTTTGAATCAATACCTCCTGAAAGAACCTTGCCGCTATGTGGAATCACAGAGTTATAAGCACGCGCAAGCCGCGTAATGCTATCCAAGAGGATAACTACATCGCGCTTATGTTCAACTAACCGCTTAGCCTTCTCTAAAACAATCTCAGCAACCTGTACGTGGCGCTCCGGCGGCTCATCAAATGTCGACGAAATTACCTCTCCTTTAACATTGCGCTGCATATCCGTAACTTCTTCAGGACGTTCATCAATAAGCAGAACAATCATGATTACATCCGGATTATTGCTAGTAATTGCATTGGCAATCTTCTGCAATAAAACTGTTTTCCCACTATACGGCTGAGCAACAATTAAACCGCGCTGCCCCTTACCAATAGGGGTAAGTAAGCTCATGATACGCATAGATACCTCATCCGGCTTAGTCTCCAAGTTAAATGGCTCACGCGGATATACAGGAGTAAGGTTATCAAAAAGTACTTTTTCCTTTACATCCTCAGGATTCTCGAAATTCACTGCTTCAACCTTAAGTAAAGCAAAATATTTCTCACCCTCTTTTGGCGGGCGGATCTGGCCGCTTACGGTATCCCCCGTGCGCAGCTCAAATTTCCTGATCTGAGACGGTGAAATATAAATATCATCTGGACAAGGCAGATAATTATAATTCGGGCTTCGTAAAAAACCGAATCCTTCGGAAAGAATCTCTAGAACACCTTCCCCAAACATTAATCCCTCTTTTTCCGCTTGGGCCTGAAGTATTTTAAAAATTAAATCCTGTTTCTTTAAGCCACTGGTTCCATTAGCATTTAACTCTTTGGCCAGCTTGTTTAACTCTGTAATCTTCATATCTTTAAGATTCTTAATATCTAACTTTTCCACAACTTCCTCCTTTATCTTTTATCCAGAAAAATCCTTGCGAGCTAATCGAGCAAGGGTCCTCCTTATTTCGGAAACTTGTTTCCGGGTTTCACTCATTAAACCACTATTATCTATGATAAAATTTGCAAAACGCGCCTTAGCATTTTGCGAAATCTGGGATTTTATCCTTTTAGTTATCTCGCTTTTATTTAAAAACCGTAATCTCGAACGACTAAACTGCTGGCCTGGCTTAACCGTAACCACCACCAATTTATCAACCAGTGATCTCAGGCCTGACTCAATGATTAAAGGCGCATCCAGGATAACAATCTTCTTTTTGGAATTCTTAACGCGCCGAAAGATTTCTTTTATCACCGCCGGATGCACCATTCGGTTAAGCTTCTTTAAAGCAGAGCTATTAACAAATACGATTCCTGCCAGCTTTGCGCGGTCAATATTTTTATTTTTCTTAAGTATACCTTTCCCGAAAAAATTCACGATCTTACTATAAACAGCTCCCCCTTGTCGGCTTGCCTCGTGCGCCACTTTATCCGCATCAATAAGTTCGCTCTCCCTTGTTTTAAACATCCGCGCAACCGTACTCTTACCACAAGCAAAGCTGCCAGTAATCCCTATGACAATTTTATGCTGATTTTGCTTTGACATATAATTGACTGTAACGTTTAGCCGAAGCTTCCCAGGAGAAATTGCATTCCATGGCATTCTTTATTAAAACATTCCACTTTAACTTATCCTTAAAAGTTACCAAAGCCTGCTTAATGCATTTAAGCAAAGATATTTTGGTGTATTTTGAAAAAACAAAACCATTATGCTTATTAATAGTATCTGCCAAGCCGCCTGTTTTAAAAACAAGCGGGAGTGTACCATAACGCAAACTAATCAATTGGCCTAAACCACAAGGCTCATAACTTGAAGGCATAAGAAAAATATCGCTACCCGCGTAAATTTTATGGGCCAAACAATCATCAAACTTCAAGTTCAAAGAAATTATATTAGGATACTTTTTCACCATTTTTTCCAAAATCTGGTGATATTTCAAATCACCTGTCCCTAAAATAACTAACTGTCCACCCATTTTGCATATTTCATCTAAGCCTTCTGCAAGTATATCAAAACCCTTCTGCTCGACCAGGCGCGAAACAATGCCTAATACAGGAAGATCATTATTAACAGGCAATCCACAAATTTTTTGTAACTCCCCTTTATTATAAGCCTTGCTACCTGGGTTAACTAAAGAGTAGTTATGGACGATAAACTTATCCATATCCGGATCCCAAATAGAATAATCCAGGCCATTTAATATACCACTTAAAGAATCTTTACGAACATTCAATAGGCCTTCCAAACCAAAACCAAACTCTTTATCTCGAATCTCCATAGCATAAGTCGGGCTAACAGTATTGATAAAGTCTGAAAAAATTATCCCTCCTTTTAACAAATTTATTTGGTTATAAAACTCTAACCCTTCAACATTAAAAAGATCCCAACCTAAGCCTAATTTGCTAAACTGATCTCTAGCAAATATTCCCTGGTATCCGATATTATGAATAGTCAAGATCGCCTTCATCTTGCTATAAAAAGGCTGGAAAACATACAAATTCTTTAAATAAACAGCAACCAGACTTGCCTGCCAGTCATGCAAATGTAAAATATCAGCAGTAAAATTTATTTCTTTTAATAGATCCAATGCCCTACGAGAAAAAAATGCGAATCTCTCTAAGTTATCCTTGTAATCAAAACCTCTCTCTACATACAAACCATCCCGGTTAAAATAAGAATCCTGCTCTATAAAATAAACTTTTGTTTTTTCTCCTACAACTGTAGATAATATATCAGCCGACACCCTCTTAATCTTGAATTTACTATCTGTGATACATTTGTATTTAGGCATGACAATGATCACTTCATGCCCACAATCCTCTAAAGCTAACGGCAAAGCACCAACCACATCAGCAAGGCCACCTGTTTTAGCAAAAGGCACAACCTCTGAAGCCACAAAAGCTATCTTCACCCAGCACCTTCTTTCTTACTTAGTTCATTAAATCCTATGACTTTAATAGTTGAATAATTAGAAGGTGCGGGATTCATTTAATTATCTCCATATCCAGCCAATTCTGGCCCATTTTCATATCTATCCTTATAGGAACATCCAGTTGCATTACATTTTCCATTTCATCTTTTACTATTCCAGTTAAAACATTTAATTCTGAAACTGGTAGATCAAAAACCAACTCATCGTGAATCTGCAAAATCATCTTGGCCTTCAAGCTTCTAGTATTAATCTGATTAAATATCTTAATCATCGCTAACTTAATTAAATCACTCGCCGTGCCTTGAATAGGAGTATTTACCGCCTGACGTTCGGCAAGCTGCCTAATGGAAATATTTTTATTATTAATCTCCGGAATATACCTTATCCTGCCTAAAAGCGTGGTAACGTATCCAGTATCCCTTGCTTTCTTAATCTGCGCATCAATATAACTTCTCACTTTAGGGTAACGCAAAAAATATGCGTCAATAAAATCCTGGGCTTGATATACCGGGATCTCTAAATCTTTGCTCAAGCCATAGGCGCTCTGGCCATAAACAATCCCAAAATTAACTCTTTTGGCTATCTCACGCATATTATCTTTAACTTCAGACTCCGGGATATTATGAATTAAAGAAGCGGTTAAGCGATGCACATCCTGATGCGTACGAAATGCTTTTAGCAAAGTGTCATCCCCGGAAAGATGCGCCAACACCCTTAACTCTATCTGTGAATAATCACAAGATAACAAGCAGTTATTTTTCCCCGAAGCAATAACAGCTTGCCTAATTTTAGCTCCAATATCCGTTTTAATAGGAATATTCTGTAAATTAGGGTTGCTTGAACTAAGCCTACCTGTCTCAGTTTGTGTCTGATTAAAAGACGTATGTACTCGGCCACTTTGGGCATTTACAAGCTTAGGCAAAGCATCAACATAAGTATTCTTAAGCTTAGTGAGCTGCCGATACTCCAATAAAAAAACAGGCAAAGGATGCTTATCTGCCAAACGCCTTAAAACTTCTTCATCAGTAGAAGGCCCGGTTTTTGTTTTCTTAATCACCGGAAGATTCAGCTTTTCAAATAACACCTGGCCTAGCTGCTTAGGGGAATTAATATTAAATTGCGTTTGACTAGCTTCATAAATATTCTCGATTAATTTTATCAACTTTTTTTCTATATCGCGCGAAAGATTTTTAAGTAAATCTAAATCCAACTTTATTCCATCTTGCTCCATCGCGGCTAAAACGCTACTTAAAGGCATCTCAAGCTCAGAAAAGAGCTGAAATAAACCTTTTTCCTTTAAAGCCCTAACAAGCACCGGCTTTAATTTAATCACCAAAGCTAGCGCGTCCTTTGTTTCTAAGCTTTCTTCGCGAACAAACTCCCCCAGATTTTCTAATGCTAAATCCGTAAGCGCATAACTTAAACGCGATGGATTCAACAGGTATGCTGCAATCATAACATCAAAATCCAGGCCATTAAGAATAACGCCTTCTCTAAATAAAGAGACCTTTAACTTCTTTAAATCATATCCTGTTTTCTTTATTTTCTCATCAGAGATAGCCGCACTCAGGCTTTCGTCAGCCGAAACAGCGCTAAAAAATTTATTATCTATAGCAAAACACAGCTTTGCCATAGAAACACCGTAAAGAAAAAGCTCATGCGGAAATTTTAGCAGGCTTTTTAATTCATGCCTATCAAAAGTATGCAATTTGACTTTAGGAGTTTCATCAACTTGTAAGGGCAGATCTTTAAGCAAGCTCTTGAATTCCAACTTCTTAAAAATACGGGATAACTCTGTATAATCTGGATCTCTAAGGAGCGCTGATTTTAAATCTAGCGGCATATCAACGCTCTCATGTAAATTAACCAATTCTTTATTTAATTTTATCCTTTCAATATTGTCGATAATCGCCTCTCTTATTTTCTCCGGAGTAACTTTTGAAATATTTTTCAATAATTTATCAAGAGAGCCGTTTTCCAATATAAGCCTAGTTGCAGTCTTCTCGCCGATTCCCGGCACCCCGGGGATATTATCTGCATCATCACCGGCAAGCGCCATAATATCTGCAATCCTCGCGGGCACTACTCCAAAACGCTCTTTTACCAGAAGTAAATCATAAAATACTCCGTTATCTTTGTAAGGATTAAACACAGTGATATACTTATCAACTAATTGCAGGATATCTTTATCAGAACTAACAATGGTCACCTGCATAAGCTTGGAGGCAGCTTTTCTGGCAAGTTCTGCGATAATATCATCCGCTTCAAAACCTTTTTTTTCAAAGATAGGAATATGGTAAGCAGTAATAACCTCTTTGATTAAAGTTATCTGGCTAACCAAGCCCTCAGGCATTGGCGGCCTTTGCATCTTATACTCTGCAAATTTCTTAGTGCGGAAAGTTTCTCTAGAGACATCAAAACAGCAAATCAAATAGTCAGGCTTGTGTGTTTTTAGAATCTTATTTAAAATATTTATAAATCCATAAACTGCGTTTGTTGGCTGGCCTCCTGAAGTAGCTAGCCCGCTTAAGGCATAAAAAGCCCTGTAGCAGAATGCATTTGCATCAATTAAAAATAAACTTTTATTAGCAGTCATTAACTAAATTAAAAGGAAATCAATATAAGGAAAGAGTTTTTTGCAGTACGCTTCTAGCGCAACAAAGCCCTTGACGCTGCCTTTTCAATAAACGGTTCAATCTCCGGGTTATCCTGGTCTAAATACTGAGCATCTAATGCTTCTTTAATCGCTGTAGCCAAATCCCCTTTATTATAACTCAACTTAGCTTTTTGAAAGTGATCCTGAGCAAGCGCCTTATTATCCTTGTTAATCACGGCTTTATACACTGACACATCTTTCATAAGGCTAAGCACATCTTCTTCCCGCGCGTCAGTGATTGGCTGGTTAGATAAAACAATACGGATATCTTTAAGACGATTAATTGCTTTCTGAGTCCAGGGATCATCAAATGAACCTAACTCTACTCTTTTATTCCAATAAAGAGCTGCCATTTCCAAATCCCGCTTATTTTCATATAAAAGCGCCAAGTTAGTGCAAGCGCTTAAAAAATCAGGATCAACTCTAAGCGATTTTAAATAATTTTCTTCTGCCATCTCAGGAAACCCGATAGCTTCATAAACAACCCCTAAATCATTATAAGCAACAGCATAAGTCGGATCAATTGCAATGGCTTTTTGATACAAACTCATTGCCAAAGGCAGATTGCCTATATTTTGATTTTCTAATCCAGCCTCACGGTACTTTTTGGCTTGCTCCTGCAATTGATCAGGTATCTTTCCTACTACTGAACCAGCTGCGTTTTGCGCAAAAAGCGAACAAAGCGAGCCCACAAAACAAAATACACATAATGTTATGGCTGTAGTAATTACGAATTTAGGCAGGATGTTCTTTTTCATGGTTCTATAAATATTATATACGCTCTCAAACAACACGTCAAGTGAAATTGAGAAAATCACTGGGAATGATACCATACATCCTTACCCCCTCCCTTATAGGGGAAAGTTAACGAAGGTTCTTTGCATAAGTAGAGAAATTTTTAAGAAATTAAAGGCGTCTTTGGATGAATTTGATTTAGGCCCGAAACCAACATCACCTAA
>JAKLQX010000027.1 GCA_022013085.1 Candidatus Omnitrophota bacterium
CCGATGGATCCTGAGTCAGGAAAATCCAGCAGGAGCAAGAGCGGTAGGTTCCATTTTAGTGCCAGTCATGGGTTCTAGAGTAAATAATTATTAACCAACACCCCGCGCTAAAAGACACCCCGCGCTTATAAGAATTGCGCGGGTGTTCGCCAGGTGGCGAAAATTGCGCGGGTGAGCCCTTGTGGGCAGGGAGGAAGTGGAAATGAAAAAAGTAATAATGGTTTTATGGGGGGTGGTTTTTTCTTTAACCTTACTTTGTGTTCCGGCTTTTGCTGCGGATAAATTTGGCTACATTGATTTAAGCCGTACATTCAGCGAATACAACAGAACTAAAGCGTATGATAAGGCATTAAGCGATAAAGAAAAAGTTTACACTGATGAGCGTGATAAAAAAGTTGCTGAACTTAAAGCCATGCAGGATAAAATGAACCTGCTTAATGATAAAGAAAGAGAAGCAAAGGGAGTCGAGCTGCAGGCTAAGGTAAAAGCCTTTCAGGAGTATGATAATCAGAAGCAGGCAGAATTAAAAAAAGATCAGGATGCAAAAATGAAAGAAATTTTAAAGGATATTGAAGAAACAGTGAAGAAATATTCTGAGAAAGAAGGCTATACCTTGGTATTTAATGACAGAGTTTTAGTTTATCAGACCAAGAGCATGGAAATTACTAATCAAATTATTGAGATTTTAAATAAAGAAAGAAAATAATAAATTAAGCGCTTATTATATGAATAAAACACTCAAGGAAATAGCCAAGCTCGTTGATGGTAAGGTAATTGGCAATGGTGATATTTTAATTACAGGTGCTTCAGGAATTAGAGAGGCTACTGAAGGCGATATTACGTTTTTGGCGAACTCCAAATATATTCCGCTTATGAAAAAGACGCGCGCCGCGGCAATCATTACTTCAGCTGACGTGCAGAAAACTAATAAGCCTTTAATCGTAACTGAAAATCCTTCGCTAGCCTTTGCCAAAATCATCTCTATGATTACTCCAGATGATGCTGGCCATCCTGAAGGAATAGATTATACCGTAGTTATAGGTAAGAATGTGACTTTGGGCAAGGATGTGGCTATTGGCGCTTATGTAGTTATCGGAGAAAATGTAACCATTGGCGATGGATCAATAATTTATGCCGGTTGTTTTATTGGCCATCATACTAAGATTGGCAGTAAAACATTAATTTATCCGCATGTGTCCATTCGTGAGCGTATTAGTATTGGTAACCGCGTGATTATTCATTCTGGGACAGTGATAGGCTCAGACGGTTTTGGATTTGCGACTATCAAAGGCCTGCATCATAAAATACCCCAGGTGGGCACTGTTGAGATTGCTGATGATGTGGAGATTGGAGCCAATGTTACTATTGACCGGGCACGTTTTGACAAAACAGTTATCGGCCGTGGGACAAAAATTGATAACCTCGTGCAGATTGGCCATAATGTCGTTATTGGCGAGAATTCGTTGATTGTTGCCCAGGTAGGTATAGCTGGTAGCACGATTGTCGGTGATAATGTAACTTTAGCCGGGCAAGCGGGGTTAGTCGGGCATATTGTAATAGGAAATAATGCTGTCGTGACCGGGCAATCAGGGGTAAGTAAAGATGTTCCAGCTGACACAATAGTTTCCGGATATCCGGCGCGGCCTTTTATGACGACCCAAAGACTAAATGCCAGCCTGCAAAACCTACCTAAGCTATTCAATTTAGTCAAAGAACTCAAGAAAAAGATTGAGGATCTAGAAGCTAGATTAAAAAATAAATAATGGAAAAGCAGAAAACAATATTAAGAACTGTTACGCTTAAAGGCGTAGGTATTCATACGGGAAATAAAGTAAACATAACTTTTAAGCCTGCAGCGGCTGATTCCGGTATAACCTTTATTCGCACGGATATTTCGCCTGCCCCAAAAATAAAAGCTCATGTGCGGGCATTATTTTCTGCGCCTCTAGATAGTATCTCAAAATTTAGCAGGCGTTCTTCAATTGGCAGCTCTGATGTTCAGGTGCAGACTGTAGAGCATCTTATGGCGACATTATCCAGCCTGGGTATTGATAATATCGACGTAGAAATAGATAGCAATGAAGTTTGCGGGTTAGATGGAAGCGCTCTTAATTTTGTGGAAGCTATTGAAAAAGCGGGTATCCAAGAGCAAGAAAAGGAGCGCTATTGTTTTTCGGTTAAAGAACCTATATGTATACAGGAGGGGGCATCCTCGATTACTATTTTGCCGGACAGAGAATTTAAGATTTCATACACCTTAGATTATAACCATCCTTTAATAGAGGCGCAGTTCCTAGAAATAGCAGTTAATCCTAAATCCTTTAAAACAGAAATTTCTCCGGCGCGTACTTTTTGCCTTGAGAGTGAAGCGCGTCAATTACAGGATCAGGGATTAGGTTTGGGAGCAAATTATGAGAATACCCTGGTTGTTGGAGATCACGGAGTAGTTAAAAATAAGCTTAGATTTAAAAATGAGTTTGTCAGGCATAAGATTTTAGATTTGATTGGAGATCTTTATTTAGCGGGTTGCCCTATTAAGGGGCATGTAATTGCCTTAAGAAGCGGGCATTCTTTAAATTTGAAGGTTGCCCAGAAAATCTATGAGCAGAGGATAAAAACTCAAGGAGTTAATTCTATGGATACAAATTTAGATATTAACGAAATTATGAAAATTATTCCACACCGGGAACCGTTTTTGTTTGTGGACCGGATAACTCATTTAGAAAAAGGGAGGCGCGCGGTCGGCGTTAAGAACGTAACTATAAACGATTATTTTTTTAAAGGCCATTTTCCTGGCCGGCCGGTTATGCCAGGAGTAATCATTGTTGAAGCTATGGCCCAAGTTGGCGGGGTAATGATGCTTGCTTCTGAGGAAAATAAAGGAAAACTTGCTTTCTTTTTATCCATTGATAATGTAAAATTCCGCAAGCCAGTAGTTCCCGGTGACCAGTTAGTTCTTGAGGTTGAGGCGATAAAGGTAAAGTCAAAAACCGCGCAAGTTAGCGGCAGGGCATTAGTAGGAGGCAAGGTAGTGGCAGAAGCAGACTTTGTGTGTGCCTTGGTGAACGGTTAAATATGCAGATACATTCTAGTGCGATGGTTTCTTCAAAAGCAAAATTAGACAATAGTGTTAGCGTCGGGCCGTATAGCATTATAACTGAGAATGTAATTATTGGTGCTGAGACAAAAATTGGAGCGCATTGTGTAATTGAAGGGAATACTTCTATTGGTAAGAATTGCGAAATTTTTACTGGGGCTGTATTAGGCAGCCGTCCGCAAGATCTTAAATTTAAAGGCGAGAAAGTATTCTTAGAGATAGGTGATAATAATATTATTCGTGAATATTGCACGCTTAATCCAGGGACGCAAGAGGGTGGCAAGACAGTTGTAGGGAATAATAATTTGCTCATGGCTTATTCTCATATTGCGCATGACTGTAAGGTGGGAAATGATTGTGTTTTAGCTAATAATAGTACTTTGGCCGGCCATGTTACTATTGAAGATAAAGCAGTAATCGGCGGCATTGTTGCTATACATCAGTTTGTTAGAATAGGTATGCTTTCGATTATCGGTGGTTGTTCTAAGGTAGTTCAGGATATTCCTCCATTTTCTACTTGCGATGGCCATCCTGCGCGCGTCTATGGCTTAAATCTTGTTGGTTTAAGGCGCAAGGGGATATCTCATAATTCAATCAAACAAATTGATCAGGCATTTAAGATTTTTTTTAATTCCGGGCTATCTGTAAAACATGCCCTGGAAAGAGCAGAAATGGAATTAGAGAAAACTGAAGAGGTAGCTTACTTGATTAATTTTGCCAAGAACTCGGAGCGTGGTATGACTCGCTCCTGTCGATGAAGATGCAAAAAATCGGTTTAATCGCGGGTAATAGAAAATTTCCTTTACTTTTTGCTGCAAGTGCCAAGAAAAAAAACTGCTATATTGTCGCTATCGCTATTAAAAATGATACCTCGCCAAAATTAAGAAATCTCGTCGATAAGATTTATTGGTTAACCCTTGCTGATTTCCATAAAATGGTTGGCATATTTAATTCTGAAGGAATCAAGGATGTGGTTATGGCTGGGCAGATTTCTCCGCGTAGATTATTTAGCAAGGAAATCAATAAAAGCGAAGAATTAAAGCAGATATTAGCCAGTCTAAAGGACAAAAAAACAGATACTTTGTTTGGTGCAGTTGCTAAACGCCTAGAGGATGCTGGGCTTAATCTTTTGGATTCCACTACTTTTATTGAGGAGCATCTACCTAAAAAGGGCACACTTACAAAATGCGCTCCCGATTTTTCTACTTGGGAAGATGTTTGGTTCGGTTTAAATTTGGCTAAAGCGGTGGCTAATTTGGATATTGGCCAGACAGTTGCGGTTAAGAGTAAGGTTATTGTTGCAGTTGAAGCCTTTGAAGGCACAGATAATTTAATTCGTCGGGCTGGAAAAATTGGGCGTGGTAATATTACAATTGTTAAAGTAAGCAAGCCTAAGCAGGATATGCGTTTTGATATTCCCGTTATAGGGTTGGGAACTATAAATAATTTGATTAAGGCAAAAGTCAGCTGTCTTGCATTCGAAGCAGGCAAAACTCTTTTTATTGATAGAGAAGCAAGTATTAAGTTGGCGGATAAGAAAAATATTTCAATAGTTGCGGTGTAGAGAATTTTTCTTGACAGCAGTTAATTGAAGTGTAAGAATAAGGCAAACAAGGAGGTTATTATGCCACGGGTAACTGGGACAAAACCAACAGAGTTTAAGTTATACGCTCCTGCCGCGCACAAAGTTGTGCTTTCGGGAAGTTTTAACAAATGGGATACTAAGAAGCTTATTGCCAAAAAGGATACTAAAGGTAATTGGTTAGTTAAGGTTAGCCTTAAGCCAGGTAGGCACGAATATAAATTTATTGTTGATGGTTCTTGGGTTAATGATCCTCGTTGCACATCTTGCGTAGCTAATGCACTTGGCTCGCATAATTGTTTAGTCGAGGTAAGATAATTAATTACTTTTAATAATTATTAAGCAAGCTTTAGGGCGCTGCGAAAAATAGTAGCGCCCTTTAACTTTATGAAGTACATATACGGACCGATAAAATCGCGAAGACTTGGACTTTCTTTAGGTTTAAGCCTTAGCTCAGACAAAACTTGTAATCTGGATTGTGTTTATTGTCAATGGGGCAAGACTGAAAAGAAGGTTTTTCAGAGAAATAAATATGTAAACATCGATGAAATTATTAAAGAGCTAGAATCCTGGTTAGATGAAAATTTTAAAAAAGCCAAAAAGTTAAAATTCCTTACTATCTCTGGTTTGGGTGAGCCAACCTTACATACTCAAATTGGAGAGTTGATTAATCGAGTAAGGAAAATAACTAATTATAAAATCGCGGTAATTACTAATTCCACGCTCCTGGGTGATCCTTTTGTGCGTAAAGCGCTTTTAGATGTAGATCTAATTGTTCCTTCTTTGGATGCTGTTGATGAAAAAATATTTAAGCAAGTTGATCGGCCGCATGCTGATGTAAACTTAAATGAAATTATTGCCGGTTTAATTGCTTTAAGAAAAGAATTTCACGGTAAGATTTGGCTTGAGATAATGCTTATTTCTGGTGTAAATGATGATATTAGGCATATTAAGAAGTTAAAAAAAATAATCCAGCTTATAAGCCCGGATAGAATTCAGCTTAACAGTCCTGTACGCGCAACTACTGAGAAAGATGTTCTGCCTGTAGGTAAAACTAAATTGGAAAAGATTAAAAAGATCCTGGGAAATAAAGCAGAAATTATTTAATGCGCCTGTAGCTCAACTGGATAGAGCGCTAGCCTTCGGAGCTAGGCGTTGCAGGTTCGACTCCTGCCAGGCGCACTGTATCCGTATATGTCCAACTTTAACAAAAAAATTTTTGGTTCAATTATTCTTGTTCTTGTATTCACAAGCATAAGCTATACGCAGCTTTCCGACTCTGGAACAAAAAAAAAGGAAATCGATTTATTTTAAAAATAATTCTTTTCTTGTGCAAGTGGCAGAAACTAAACAACAGCAAGAAAAAGGATTAATGTTTGTTAGAAGTTTGCCCCCTAATTCAGGCATGCTTTTTATTTACAAGGACGAGGCGGTAAGGTATTTTTATATGAAGAATACATATATACCTTTAGACATAATTTGGATGGATAAGAGGAAGAAGGTTGTTTTTATAAAGAAAAACGCCCAGCCGGTAAATTTGGATGTTTACGAGACGATCCAGCCTCAGGAAGAGGCTATGTATGTGTTAGAATTGAACGCTGGCAGTTTAGATAGAATAGGGTTAAGAATTAATGATACTTTGCGATTTTAATACTATTGAATTACTTGTTATTTTGCAATATAATTAGTATGTTAAGAAAAGGGGGGTAGGTATGAATAAAATTATTATTCTTTTGTGCTTAGTGTTAGCCGGTTGTTCTGCAATTTCCGCAAATAGTAAAGCTTTATGTAAAACTACCGATAAAGCAGAAGTTGTTGCAAAAACAGCACCTATCGCTATTTCTATCGACCAAAAGGAATTAGATAGTATGATTGCTGTATTTAGCGAAGCCATCAAAAATAACCCTAATTATGTCGGCGCTTATTATAATAGGGCAGCTGTCTATTTTTATAAAAATAATTATGATAAAAGCTGGCTTGATATACATAAAGCAGAAGCATTAGGAATTAATGTTGATTCAAAGTTTATAGAACTAGTCGATAAATTAAAGAAGGCTTCCGGTAGAGAAAGATAACTTTATTATTCTTTAAAGGAGTGAGTTAAGTAAAGTTTTTTAAATTGTGGTTTTCTGCTATCATAAAGCATTAGAAACTTTTAGTAAGGGAGGGTTAGAAATGGGTTTGTTTAGTTTTTTTAAAAAGAAAAAAGAGCTACCTCCAGAGCCTGTATCTGTTGTGAAAAGGCTGTTGCCGAGGTGGAAGATTGCGGCACCTGCTAAAATAAAGTGGCAAGGTTACAAAGATTATGTGGCCTGTGAAGTTAGAGATTTAAACATGAAGGGGTTTTCTCTAGCTGTGACAGAAAAAATTCCAGAGGCTAATGCACGTGTAGAGCTTTATTTTAATGAGAAGTATTTCTTTGATATTGAAATTTCTGTAACTTGGCATAAAGAAGTTGAGGCAAAACAAATTTATGGCATAAGATTCTTAAAAGTTCGTGATTTAGATAAAGAAAAAATCTATCAGATGATGCGAGAGAATTTTTCCGGTTGTTTTGGAAAGTTTCCGTAGATGTTTTAAGGCTATTAGTTTTTACCAAGCCTACCTACTCTCTTGACCGCTATAAGAAAAGCAGGTATAATTTTTCACTTGCACGATTTAAGGCATGTTTTTGTTTCTCAGCTTGTGATGCCAAGAGTGGATTTAAACACGGTTAGAGAGTTTTTGGGGAAGCGGATAGACACTTTTTGGACACTTAGGGAAGTTGAAAAAATATCTCAAGAATCAGCAATATCGCAAGTCTTTGAAAATAAATTAGTTGTATAATTTCGGGCCATTAGCTCAGCTGGTAGAGCAGGACACTCTTAATGTCAAGGTCGTAGGTTCGACTCCTACATGGCTCATTTTCTTTAACCTTCCCAAAATTCCTACTGTAGATATCTTATTGAAAGAATTAAAATCTAAAGGTATAATATAATCACTGCTTTGCTTAGCGTGGTGAAAGAGTGACGATTGTGCCTATTTGGCATAACAATAAGGGAAAAATGTTAGATATAAAATTTATAAAAGAAAATCAGGATTTAGTAAAACAGGCAATTAAGAATCGTGCTTTAAAGATCGATATTGATAGCGTTATTAAAATTGATGATGCGCGGCTTAAGGATTTAAGTGAGTTTGAAGATTTGGCTGCTAAACGCAATAAAGCTAATGATGAAATAGGAGTGTTAATTAAAGAAAAAAAAGACGCTCAGCCTAAGATTTCTTCGATGAAGGATATCTCTAAGCGTATTGGAGAATTAGAGGGCAGGTTAAGGGATCAGGAAGCTGAACTAAATAAGTTGCTTCTAAATATTCCCAATGTGCCGCATACTTCTTTACCGATAGGGGATGTAACTCACAATAAGATTGTGCGTAGTTGGGGAGAACTGCGAAAATTTGATTTTAAACCACTTAGCCATATTGAGCTTTGTCAAAATTTAGATATCGTAGATTTTAACCGCGCAACCAAAATTACTGGATCAAATTTTATTCTTTTTAAAGGTTGGGGCGCGAAGCTTGAGCGCGCGTTAATTAATTTTATGCTCGATTTGCATACTAGTAAACATGGCTATACGGAAATCTTTCCACCGTTTTTGGTTAATCGCGCTTCTATGTTTGGGACAGGGCAACTTCCTAAATTAGAAGAGGATATGTATAAATTAAAAGATGACGATCTTTTCTTGATTCCCACCGCAGAAGTTCCAGTTACTAATATGTTTCGTGATGAGATTTTAGAAGAAGATAAACTACCTATTTATTACACTGCTTATACTGCGTGTTTTAGGAGGGAGGCAGGCTCATATGGAAAAGATACCAAAGGTTTAACCCGTGTGCATGAGTTTGATAAAGTAGAGATGGTTAAATTTGTTAAGCCTGAAGATTCTTATGATGAGTTAGAAAAACTAGTAGTTAATGCTGAAGAGGTCTTGCAGCTTTTAGAGCTGCCTTATCGGACAGTTTTGCTTGCTACGCAAGATATAAGTTTTGCTGCCAGCAAATGTTATGATCTTGAGGCTTATGCTGCCGCTACTGATAAATGGCTTGAGGTATCTAGTTGCAGCAATTTTGAAAGTTTCCAGGCTCGTCGAGTCAATATTAGGGTACGTCGGAAAAAGAGTAAAAAAATAGATTATATACATACTTTAAACGGTTCAGGTGTCG
>JAKLQX010000028.1 GCA_022013085.1 Candidatus Omnitrophota bacterium
TTAGCCCATTTATGCCTAAGTATGCTTCACAGCGGGCAAGACTATAACCCTGCCCGGGTGTTTAGTTACGTTTAGTTTTAAAAGAACGATTGCTCTTTGACATATAGCTAAAATTTATCTTTACTCCTTATAGGATGTCTATTTCTTAAGCCGCTTTAATGTCTTAGAATCCTCACCACCAAGTCGTTTTTTAAATATTCTGCTGTAACAAAAAATCAACATGCCTAATATGCATGTCCACGAAATTATCATAAATATCCAACCGCTCAGTTTCAATCTGCACCTTGCTATCTAATGCTATGAGTAAGCGCAAAAATCACACACAAAACCCCGGATAGAATACAAACTCCCATTATAATAAATATAACCCGCATTCCTTTATCCATTGCTCCTCCGTTCTATGCCTAAAATTTATCTTTATAAAATAAAAAAACCATCCTGCACTAGCGTGCAAGATGGCGGCCCGACCATCTAATCCTCCGAAAGTAAAAAACTTCCGAACCCTTGTGTACTAAATTAGCTAAATATAAACGATATCTTCAAGATGATATAATGAAAGAAACAAAAGCATATAATCCCTAAGATGACGCGTAATCAAAAAATTATTTTTTATATGCTCCCTCCCATTCTCTCCCAATTTCTTAGCGTATGCTGGGCTGCTTAAGAGCTGTTTTATGGCAAAACTTGCTCCTTCAACAGAATGACACAATAACCCTGAATATTTGTGTTTTATCTGCAAAGGAATACCTCCGACATTTGAAGCTACAACAGGCTTTGCTTTCCATAAAGCTTCTGCAACCGTTAAACCGAATCCTTCTTTAAGGGACTTCTGAACAATTATATCCGATGCTCTTTGTAAAGCATTGACCTCTATATCATTCTGAGGTAATAATAAAATATGAATATCAGGATCGTTCTTAGCTTTTTCTTTAACTTCTGCTAAGACCTTGAATCCTTCCGGATCATCCTCTGCAGTGCCACCAGCTAAAATCAGCTGACAATCAATATATTTTTTTACCTGTAAATATGCATCAATTACACCTATCGGGTCTTTTAAGCGATCAAAGCGGGATATCTGAATGAGAATTGGTTTATCTTTCTTTATATTGTATTTTCTTAAGATTGCATTTATCGTTTCCTCTGGTAATTCCTTGTTTTTATCGCTTAATGGATCGATGGAAGGAGGAATTAAAAATTGCCTAATGGGTAACTTTCGGGAAAAAGCTGGGGCAGAGAATACTGCTGAATCGTATTGGACAATGAAATCCATAAGAAATCCCCAAACTTTTAAATTAGGATCAGATATATCAATATGGCAACGCCAAAGCCATTTATTAGTAGCTTTCTTTTTTATCAGGGCTACTGGCTGAGGATCATGAACAAAGACTATATCGCCGTAAATATCAACATTTTCAATATTTTCTTGGCTTGTCTGCATAAATATATCAAAATCCCTTTGGGTTATTTCTTCGGCTCTGCCATGCAGCGCGTTATGAAACTTCTTTGTCACTGCAAAAAACTGTTCTCCGCCCTTTATTACATCCCATTTAGTATCTACCCCTAATTCCCTCAGCAACGGAACCATACGATTTAATATCTCAGCAACACCGCCACCCACAGGAGTAGAATTTATATGCTGGATAACCTTACCTTTCAATCGCTCTCCAAGCAATCTTAAGTCGTCAATAACAGCCTGCCCCACTAATGGAACATACTCTTCTATTTTTGCCATTTAATTAACTACCCTTTTCTCGACTATTTGTATAATCTTATTTCTTAAATCCTCTAAAGTACTCGTATAGGGATCAAAGCTTGAAATATTATTTGCCAATTTCTTATCTCCCAAGGAATTTTCTATCCAAAATGCGAAGTCATTAGTTGATTTCTCAAGCCTTAAGCGCGCTTCAAAAATATGAAAATAAATAGACTCAATGGTAATTTTCTTTAGAACCCCTGTAAACTCCTTTAAATCATACGCCATATAGGTTGTTGGAAGAATAAAACTTACTGACTTAATAAAATGGAATTCTTCTCCGGATCTGGCGAATTTCAATTTGGCTAACGAACTATTTTCCAAATAATCTTCAATGGTTGAGGCAATTTTTTCCCGCAGATCCCGAATAGTTGAGTACTGTATGGTATCAATACTGACTAACCTTTCTCCAAGCTCATCTTCTCCCAGAATATCCGTAACCCAATAAGCAAAGTCATTAGGAGGCTCGGGAGAAAGATACTGATGCTGCTGCAGAAATCTATGGGTATGATGATAAATGCATGAACCGGGCACTTCCTTAATAAGAGCCAAGAGCTGGCCTAAAGTAGTTGCCCGTAATCCGGTCAGCTCTGACAAATGCAATCTCGTACAGAACCTAAATGGCTCTTTTGCTTTTATTAATTCTGACATAGTTAGTTATACTGTAGGTACAATATTGAACGTAGAAACTTAGTTACTTCTTCTGTGTTCTTTAAGTAATAATCAGCTTTGGAATTCCCGGGTTTGCCCACGAACACCGTCAACCCTTTTCTTTTTAAAGCCTTAAATGCATCCTCATCGGTTATATCATCTCCGACATAAATCGGCAAAACATTCTTAACTCCTAAAATAAATTGCTGCCTTGCTAGAAACCATAAAACAACTTTTCCTTTATCCCATTTAACAGGAGGTTTTATCTCATAAACTTTTTTACCGGCATTAACCTTTATCTTATCACGCACTATATAAGGATTAATAACTTCAGAAATAATTTTCTCAAACGCAGGCATATCCTTTTTACCAACTAAACGATAGTGAATACTCAAAGTTAACCCTTTATCTTCGATTAGCGCGCCCTTAATGCCCGAAAGCTGCTTCTGCATATCCGTGGCGATATTGCGTATAATTGATTTTAATCGCGGTGAGACTTGGCTTTCAAATTTAATCTTCGCGCCTTGGATTTCTAAGCCGTGATTACCTGCATAGGTGATACCGTCTACCCCTACTATATTTTTTATATTCTCAAGCTTTCTTCCACTGATAATACCTATTTTACAATAAGGATTTCTGGATAATTTCTGTAATAATCCTTTTGTATCCTTATGGATAATTGCCTTACTAGGAGTCTTGACAATAGGCGTCAATGTCCCATCGTAATCCAACAAAAGTAAAATAAATTTATTTCTTAATAGTTTTTTTATCTTACTAAATTGTGAGAATAAATACTTCATATTTAAACCTTCCTCAATGATGTTAATTCTGTAATGATATTCACTGTCCAGCGGTAAACGTTATTCTCCGAAATAACTTTTCGCATTTTTTCCATTATAATCTAAAAATAGCATTATATATTTATTACTCAATTCTTCTTTTAACTTATCCCAATAGTTAAAGATATTTTTCATATCTCTTAATGATGCTCAATAGTTATTTCACCCGCCTTTTGCAAGGCATATTTTGTGCATATCGGGCCGACCAATTCATAAACAACAGTAGTAGCAACAATCGTAGTAAAAAGCATACTTCCTATATTTGGAAAGTCGTTTTTAGCAACTAAGGCGCAGCCTAAAGCAACCCCTGCTTGTGGCACTAAACCTAAACCCAAATATTTTTTTATGCTATTAGAAGCGCCAGAAATATGCGCACCTAATTTTGCCCCAGCTACCTTGCCAATCACACGAAATATTAAATATGCCAAACCAATTAATCCCAATTTAGGCAGAAGCCCTATTTCTAAATTTGCCCCGGCCAAAACAAAGAAAAGCAAAAATAGCGGAGAATCTACTGTTTTTAAAACCTCAAAAGGATTAACTGAAGATTTGTTAATATTAACCAGGACTGCCCCTAAAAACATACTTGCTAAGAGTACGGACAAGTGAAGCCAAATAGCTATTCCTATAGTTAAAAAAATCAATCCTAGGGTAAAAATCAGGAACTCTGCTTGCGTACGAATAAAACGAGAAAAATAAGACAACAGAATTGCAATGGCGCCCCCTAAAACAAAGGCACCAAATATACTCAAGATAGAGTTTAGAAATACCTTGATCAAAAAAAATGTATCCACCATGTGGCTATGAATGGCCTGAGATATTGCCAAGGAAATAGCAAAAATAATAAGGCACCAGGCATCATCAATCGCAACGACTCCTAAAAGTGTATCCGTAAAATTGCCTTTAGCGCGATATTCTCTTATCACCATTACAGTAGCCGCAGGTGCAGTAGCAGAAGAAATCGCTCCAAAAATAAGGGCAATATAAAAAGGCTGCCTTAGAATAAATAAAAATACTAATGTGACTAAAAACCATGCCCCACATGCCTCTAAAACCGAAATCCAGACCACTGACTTACCAATCTTACGAAAGTTATCGCGAGAAAAATTTTGACCGATACTAAAGGCAATTATTCCTAAAACTATATTTGAAATTAAACCTGATATATTCAGGATTGCTACAGGAATAAGTTTTAACAACGAGGATCCGATGAGTATTCCTATTATAAGATAAGCGGTTACTGCGGGAAACTTAATTTTACTTATCAACTTCGCAGAAAATAAACCTACAAGTAAAATAAAACCAAATCCTAATATAGTATTCACCCCGCACCTTCTCTTTTATTTAAGACTCTCCATCTATTTAAACTCTTTCTTGATTCTAATTTTAACTGACTTTGAACCCTTAAGAGACAATCCCGATACATCTTAAATACATCTGAATATTTTGAATACGAAGAAGGTGCGGGGTTCACTTAAATAACACCCTTTTCCGAAAAAACTTGCCGGATTATATCAAATATACCAATCTTTCCGATTAATTCTCCTGCTTTATCTACTACAAGAAATTCTTCTTTAAGCTGTAGTTTCATAAACCTAAAAGCTTCCTCAAGAGTAGTCTCTTCCTGTAAAGAAACGAATTTTGTTTCCATTATATCCTCAGCAATCACCAAATCTCCGATGTCATCGGTCAGTTCTAACTTAAAAATATCTTCTTCTTGGTCATCTAGGAAAGGGACTCCCTTCAATATTTCCGGTCGATACGGACTAAATACACCAATTAGACTACGGAAAGAAACAACCCCTACTAAACGGTTACTTTCTTCAACTACAGGCACTAGTGGAAAAAGATGGAATTTATTAAATAAGCGTAACAATTCTTTTAATTTTGCAGATCGCTTTACAGTTATTACTTCCTTTGACATTATTTCTTTTACTTGCATCGATTAGCTCCTCAATTTAGCTTTTTCCTGTTCATAGTTTATCGCCCTGATCGGATAAGGGATATTAATCCCTTCTTGAATGTACCGTTTATGCAGACGCTTAATAAACTCATGTTTTATTAAATATTGATCAACAAATTCCTTAGCTCTTAATATAACTGTAAATTTTACACAGGAATCTCCGAAAGCACTGAAGCGAATAAATGGCTCAAAATAAGCAACTCCGCCGCTTACCTCTGTCATAACAGATTTTGCTACTTCAGAAGTTACTTTTTCCACTTTTTCCAGATCGCTTTTATAATGCACCCCCAAATCGACTAAAACCGCCATTTCCTTATCAGGTAAATAATAATTGGTAACAATCGCTTTATTTAGTTTATCATTTGGAATAAGCACCAAATTATTGGGCAGCATTTTAATCTTTGTCGAACGCCAGTTGATATCAACTACGTAACCTTCTTCTCCTGACTCCAACTTAATATAATCACCAACCCTTATTTGCTTAGCCACAGTAATATGAAAGCCGGCGAAAAGATTTGTCAGGGTATCCTGGAGAGCCAAAGCTACCGCTAAACCACCCACCCCTAAAGTGGCTAATATCGGTGTGATGGATACTCCTAAGCTGTTAAGAATTATCAGCGCGCCGGTCGAGAAAACAAAAATCCTGGCAATATTCTGAGTAAGACTGGTAACCGGTAAAGTAGAATCAATTCGAGAAGCATAAAGCTTGATTAACCCGGATAATAGATTAGCTAATGCTAATACCACGGAAATTATACCTAGGATAAGGATGCTCTTACTCATCACCTGAACAATATTTTCCGGAAGCTTTGAGAATTGTACCGCGAAATACAAAGCCAACATCAAACATAAAACCATAAGCGGGCTTTTGACTGCTCCTACGATAATATCCTCCAACTGCGAAGATGTTTTTTTAGCCCAGCGCAAAAGACGGTTAAGAATTACTTTCTTAACAATGAGCCCAATAAACAAAACTAAAATAAAAATAATCAAAGGCATAAACATTCCAGCTAAACTAGAAAATCTTAAAAGTAAATCTTTATTCATTTATACCTCGTAAGTTATATTTTCTTCAAAGCAACCATCTCATTAATAATATTCGCTGCCCAGCGGTAAATATTATTCTCAGCTATTACACTGCGCATATTTTCCATACGCCTCTTTTTCTCTTCCTTAGGCATCTGAATGGCCAACTTTATGCTATCCGCAAACTCTTCAATCGAATATGGATTAACCAAAATAGCATCCGTAAGCTCTCGCGCTGCTCCGGTAAATTGACTTAAGATTAAAGCACCAGATAAATCATCTTTCTCCGCAACGTACTCTTTAGCCACCAAATTCATTCCATCGTGCAGCGAGCTAACAATACAGATATCGCCAAGCCTATAATAAGGCTGAATATCATCCTGAGAAAAGTGCTTTTTAAGATAAATTATTGGCTTCCAATTTCCATCTATATGCTTCCAATTGATTTTTTCAACTAATTCATCAATCTCTCCGATTAAATCATGGTAACGCTTAATATGCGTTCGACTTGGTGCGGCTAACTGAATAAAAACAAATTTCTTTTTATATTCAGGATACTTATCTAAAAATCTGTCAATCGCTAAAATTCTTTCAACTATACCCTTAGTATAATCAATTCTATCTACGCCCACAGCAATAATTTCATCCTTCAGTTCGAATTCTTTCTTAAGTTTTTCTACCTGCCTTATCGGATCAACCTTAAATAAACCGTCATTTATACGCGGATTAATACTTATAGGAAAAGCTCTGATAAAAGTTTCTTTTCCCGAGCGCACAACACTGAATTTTTCAGTGTCTACGCGTGACTCAAGCAAACGGTTGGCGGTATCCAGAAAATTATTACAATGGTTTTGGACATGAAAACCTATCAAATCACACCCTAACATTCCCTCTAGAATCTCATTTTGATAAGGACAAATCATAAAGGCCTCAGGAGTCGGCCAAGGTATGTGCCAGAATAAAGCTACTTTTGCATCCGGGCGTTTATCTTTTATCATTTTAGGTAAAAGAGTAAAATGATAATCCTGAACAAATACAAATGGACTGCTGGCTGGCAATTCATTTAAAATACTATCCGCAAACTTTTGATTTACTTCTTTATACATACGCCAGTCAGATTCTTTAAAAATTGGACGCGTATGTGTGTTATGGCATAAAGGCCATAATCCTTCATTAGAAAAACCATAATAATAACCTTGTTCCTCCTCCTTATTAAGCCAGACTCTTTTAAGAATATACCGGTTATCTTCAGGAGGCACGCCGAGTTTATCTTGAGAGTTGACGAATTTTCTATCGGAATTACCACTGCCATGAGCAATCCAAGTTCCGCCACATGCTGAAAGTATAGGATGTATTGCAGTAACCACTCCACTTGCCGGCCTTATGCATATCTCCTTACCCAG
The DNA here is from genome assembly GCA_022013085.1 of Candidatus Omnitrophota bacterium. Lineage (GTDB taxonomy): Bacteria > Omnitrophota > Gorgyraeia > Gygaellales > Profunditerraquicolaceae > UBA6249. The sequence goes on from JAKLQX010000028.1 coordinate 7,636, forward strand.
ATTCTCATCAAAAACATGCATATACGGCTCTCTATTAGAAACCACAAATAATGAATTATCCCCCAATTTTGCATGAATCAGATCTTTAAGTTTAGCTTCAGTCCAAAGCTCATTTTTTTGCAGACGGACATTTGCTTCATCTGATATGGTACGACGAGCCACTCTTATACTTAAAGCAACCTGCTCTACTTCACTAATCAGCTTACCAAATTCACCTTTTTCAGCAAACGGACGCAATTTATCAGTTTCTCCTCTTTGGAAATGCGTAAACCACTGCGTTAGCCTACGCACAGGAATAATAAAAATCTGTCTTTGGATCAATAAAGCAGTTAGGACTATTAATAAAATAAGCGCTATGGAAGTAATGCTTATTTTTCTCCATAATTCCGTTAAAGTAGTAAACATATAAGATGTATCATAAACCACTTCTACCATTCCTAATACACTCTCATCATCATTTAAAACAGGTAAAATGTAACTATACACAGAATATTCTTTAAATTTTTCCAGTGCTCCTCGCGGTAATTTAGAAGATAGAATATCTTTAAGATATGGCCTTTCTCTCTGCTTAAAATCAGAGAATCGTTCAGTAATCGCTAATATCTGGCCATCTTTATCGTAAATAACACAACCCTGCAGCCTTTCCCTTTTCTGGAAGCTATCAACTAATCGGTTAGCTTGCTTTAAATCATTGTTAATAAGGATATACTTAGCGGATAGCTCCAAACCCTCATCCACGGATCTAGCTTTTCTTTTTAAATCATCCATAAGTTTATCTTCTGTGAAACGAGCTTGCATAACACCCGAAACAGCAAATCCAAGTGCAACTAAGATTAATATCGGTAGAATAAACAAAAGAATTCTTTTCACTTAATTGACCTCCCTTAAAAAAGCAAAAACCGACACCTGATTATTGAATCAAATGGCGGCCCGACCATCAAAAAGCTCCTCCAGAAATATTCACAAATTTCCGGACCACTTAGCTTACCTAATTTTTTATATTTTACCACGATTGACTATTATTGTAAAGGTGTTCCCTCTAATGACGGGCAGTACACAAAGGGATGACCTCTCTGTAAACAGCTAGAAAAACGGCTATTGACCGGTGACGATCAACAGCCGTTAAGCTCTCCAATACTACAAGGAGAACGATATTACTGGGGCCCCACTCGCATTAGCCGAGAGAAAACCTCTCTGAATTTATTAGCCTAATTATATGCGCAATACCTCATCGAATTATCCATACGCGCTCCTTTCTTACTTCGACTTTACCTTGCTTAATTTAGAAGGTAAAATAACTATTTCCACCCTTCTATTCTTCTGCTTACCCTGCACTGAGTCATTAGGCGCTACCGGATGAAATTCACCGTAGCCGTTTGCAGAAAGCCGCTGCGGCTTAATTTGGCCTTCGCCAATAAGATAATGCAATACTGCTAATGCCCTAGCCGAAGAAAGCTCCCAATTAGATTTCCAGCCGGAATATTTTATAGGATCATTATCAGTATGCCCTTCAACTGCTATGTTTGAATTGGGGACATCTCTGTTTAAAACTTCAGCGACTTTACCAAGCGCGATCTTACCATCCTCTTTTACTTTATCTTTACCTGAATCAAAAAATATCTCGGAAACAAAAGTTATTACCAGGCCGCGTTCAGTCATTTGCAACTTTGCCTTATACTCTCCGATTTCTTTCTTAAGTGATTCCTCTAGCTCCCGTTTTGCCTGTTCGAGATCGGAAAGTTCTTTATCTTTTTCTGCATATACTTGTCGGACTTCCTTTGTTTTCTCTTTCTGAAGCTGAGCGACCCTATTTCTTAAGTTGGCATTTTCTATCTCTAGCGCGTCGGTTCTTCTAGCTTTCTGGATATAGGTGCATCCGGATAACATGAAAACCAACAGAATCATAATAATTAATTTAGCTTTCATAAGTAAACCTCCTTTTTTACAGCCCCTCTAAATATTTATACGCGTACAATGCAACCTTAGCGATAAATTCCTTAGAAAGAATACTATTAGAATTCACGTGCTTAGTTAATACGCAAATAAGAAAATTACCTTTACGAGTAAACACTATACCCGCATCATGACAAACACCATTCTCAAGGCCGGTCTTATGAGCAATCGTTATCTCAACCGGTAAATATTTTGGGATTCGATCATTCATGCGTGTCAATTTCAACATACTTATACATTGATCCGAAACATATTTATTACCCAGTGTCCTTCGGTATATCTTTTCTAACAATAAAGCCATATCCTCGGCTGTTGTATAATTCTCAATTCCTTTGTCGCGCAATCGGTAATCAGCTATTTTTCTAGAAAGCTCCGTATCCTTTAATCCAAAAGCTTTAAATGTTTTATTCAAGTAATCAATACCGAGCAAGTTCGTAACAATATTAGTAGCGGTATTATCACTGTCATAAATCATAAGGCCGGTGAGCCTCTTAACGCTAAAAGTAGTACCTACGGGCATATCCTTCAATACCCCCGAGCCGGTAAGTTTATCTACTGACTTTAAAGCGATGTTTCGGTCAAGTTTAATTCGCCCTTGATCAGCCGCTAAAAAACATGCCGCCATAAGGGGAATTTTTACCAAGCTTGCGGAAGGAAAAAGTTGGTTTTTTCCGTAAGAAAGCTCCCATCCAGTTTCTAAATCCTTAACCACTATGCCTGTTTCACCTTTAAACTGGCTTATTTCATTAGTTAGCTTCTGCCTAAGTACCTGCCAGGCAACCTTTCTTTGCTCAAGGAGAGCCTGCTGCCTCTTTGTTTCTTTTAAATCCGTATAATATTGGTAAGCAAAATATGATCCACAAATTAATAATGCTCCTATAAATATACTGAGGAACGTTTTCTTCGCTTTCATTATTCAGACAAATATTTATTTAGCTCCATTGATGTTCTCTTGCCTACAACACCATCTGCTCTAAGATTATGTGCCTTCTGAAATTTTATAATAGCACTTTTGGTCTTCGGGCCGATTTTACCATCACCCGCACCCTGATAAAAACCAGCGCTCTTTAATGCCTTTTGAATTTGCCTCGCAGTTAAGTTAACCGAAGTGGAATATGTTATTTTTTTGGCTGGTTGAACGTCTTCATAATCCCAAGAAGCGGTATTTTGCTGGTATGTTTGCGAAGGCGCCTGGTAGTCTGATTGCTGCGTTGTTTGTTTCTTTGCGCCTGTCGCGCAGCCTCCTATAATTAGAGTAAATAAAATAACTCCCATCATTCTCATTAACATAATCCTCTCCTTTTCAATAAAAAACCGCCATCCTGCACTCGCGTGGAAATGGCGGCCCGACCATCAAAATTCCTCCGTGAATACCAAGTATTTCCGGACCCAAAAATATAATTTTATGGTAAAACTGTCAGTGTAGTTCTTATTATATTGCGATAAGAAGAAATTGCAATACATTTAGACCCCTTTATTGGGAATGATACCATACATCCTTACCCCCTCCCTTATAGGGGAAAGTTAACGAAGGTTCTTTGCATAAGTAGAGAAATTTTTAAGAAATTAAAGGCGTCTTTGGATGAATTTGATTTAGGCCCGAAACCAACATCACCTAA
>JAKLQX010000029.1 GCA_022013085.1 Candidatus Omnitrophota bacterium
GCTCCCAAGCGGGGCGGCTAGTGCAAGCAAGATACGGGAGCGCGCCCAAGCCGCGCGGTGCCTATAAATCTTTCTTCTTGCAACCATGAATTGTGTTTGGTAAGATTAAGGCAATGGTTCGTTGATCTTTCTGGTGGGGAGTAATTGACTTTCTAACTCGTTATGAAGAATATTATAGTGAGTTTAGTTTAGATAAAGAAGTATGTAGGGGGGGTCGTATAACGGCCTGAGAGTTTCGCTTAACCAGCGGATTACCCTAATAACCTGATCTGGATAATGCCAGCGGAGGGAAAGGAGTAAATAAATGAGACCCTTATGCATGTGGCATAAGGGTTTTTTATTTGTAACTTAATAAGGAGGAGCTATGAGGTTAGATGAAATAAAGATTTCTCGGGCTATTATCGAATCATATAGCGAAAAACTTGTGAAAGCATTGGATGTTGATGTGGCGATTGTCGGCGGAGGTCCCGCAGGCATGGTCTGCGGATATTATCTGGCAAAAGCCGGTAAGCGGGTTGTGCTGTTTGAGAGGAAGCTTTCAATCGGCGGTGGGATGTGGGGCGGTGGAATTATGTTTAATGAAATAGTGTTTCAGGAATCAGCTAAAAAGATATTGGATGAGTTTGGGATCAAAGCAAGACAATATGAGAAGGGCTATTATCTATCTGATTCCATCGAAACAGTATCCACGATATGCTCTAAAGCAGTAAAGGCGGGCCTCAAGATCTTTAATCTATTGAGTGCTGAGGATGTAATGATACGGCAGAAAAGGGTTTGTGGTTTAGTATTGAATTGGACTGCGGTTGAGATGGCTAATTTACATGTTGATCCCATTACGATGCGAGCAAAGTTTGTAGTGGATGCTACCGGCCATCCTGCCGAGGTGGCACGAATCATTGAGAAAAAATCCGGTATCCGATTGAATACAAAATCAGGTAAGCTCATGGGTGAGCAATCGATGTGGGCCGATGTTGGCGAGGATGCAATTGTAAAAAACTCTAAAGAGGCATGCCCAGGTTTCTATGTGTGTGGGATGTGTGCTAACGCTGTAATTGGTGGGCCTCGAATGGGTCCTATCTTTGGCGGGATGCTATTGTCGGGTGAAAAGGTTGCCAAAGAGCTAATCAGGAAAGTGTAGGGCAATTAAATAAGTAGTTTATACAGCAGCAGCCAGCTCTTTATAAAGTTTCTCCGCTTCCTGCGTTATGCACCAGTTGCGAAACTCGTCCAATAGGGAGGCCAATTAGGATTCGAACTTTACGGTTTTGTAAGGTTCGAGGAAAGCCTTCTGTAAGCAAATGACTTGCAGAGGGTATTTTGTTGAGGTATAATTGCTCTATGAAAATAATAATAGAAATATTATTGTTGGGCGAACTTGAGCAGATGGCAGCGGCTACTTTTGGTAATTTGGTAAAAGCTGTAGTTGATGTCGATAAAGAAATTATCGCAGTTGATGCGGAGCTTCATTCTGATTTAGAAGCTTTGTTGCTTGGAAACGGCTCAAAACAGAAGAGCCTTTGGGGTATTAATTTTTATCCAGAAATACAGGGTGACAATTTTGTTGAATTTGATTCCATGATTAATATGCGCCCATCTCAAGGGAATAGAAGCCTCGGCATAGAGAGTGAAGAAATGCGTAAGAAAATTATTGCAATAGTCGCAAAAAGGATTAAACGATGAGTTATCAACATAAAGACTTAGCTGCTGGCCGTTGGAGCCAGCTATCGCTCTTAGAGCAAATGGCAAATATCGGCAGCGAGGTTGAACGCGCACTTAACTGGCGGATAAAGGAAAATACTGATTATGCTCAAAAGGCATTTGAACGAGCCCTGGAGTTAATTGATTTGACATTAGAAAATGATAAAAACTATACCCATTTGAAGGAAATTACCCGTATGAGAGAAGCAATTGTTGATTATTTCTTCGGGGTAAACCAGTTTATGTCCTCTGAAAGTTCCTGGCGAAATTATTTCCTACCTTTTGTTTATGCGTCTCGCAGAAATCATTAATTCTGAGGACGATTTTATTTATAAATTTATCTCTATGACTCGATTGCTTCCTAAAGCAATTTTAATGATTAATTTAAAATGTAAGGAGCTAAATATGTTTAAAAATATTGCAGTTTTTGTTTTTTCAGGATTACTATTGTTAAATATGTATGGTTGTTTTGCTTTATTAGCAGGAGCAACTGGTGGCGTAGGAACCGCAGCTTGGCTATCGGGAAAATCATCGCAGGAATTTTATGCTTCTTATGAGCGGACTACGGATGCGGCTAAAGCAGCTCTGCATTCACTTAGATTAGAAGTAACAAAGGAAACTAAAGAAGAAAATGTCACACAGCTAAAGAGTGAATATACTGACGGTAAGGATATTTGGATCGATATTCGTAAAGTTACCGACAATTCTACAAAAGTAGAGGTTCGTGTAGGTGGGGTTAAGCCGGATAAGGTAGCCGCAGATAGAATTTTAAAAACAATACAGAGGTATCTATAATTTTTTGTTTACGCTTATTTATGCCCCAAGAGGTTCTTGTAGTGTAAGCGGTAAATTGGCAAAAAGAGATTAAGGTAAATATCGCAAAGTAGTTTTATCTTGAAATTAGGCCCTTTATTGAGGTATAATTAAGCCATGCAAACATATATATTGCTTTTTAGGTGCCGTGACCAAAAGGGTATTGTTGCTAGGATATCTGATTTTATTTTTAAGCAAGATGGAAATATAATAAAAGCCAACCAGTATACCACTGATCCTGAAGGTGGTTATTTTTTCTTACGTATTGAATTTACATCTGCATCTAGCCAAACAGGGGTTTCTTCTTTAATAGAATCTTTTAAGCCAGTTGCGAGAGAGTTTGCTGGCCAGTGGAATATCTATAATAAAACTCAACTTTTGCGCATGGGGATATTAGTTTCTGATCCTGACCATTGCCTCTTAGATATTCTTTATCTTTGGAAAATAGGCGAATTGCGCGTGGATATACCTTTTGTGGCTAGTAATTATGATACTCATCGGGCGATCGTAGAGCAACACAACATACCTTTTTATTTTATTCCCGCGAACAAAGACAATAGAAGAGAAGACGAATTTTTATCCGTAGCTCTAGATAAAACCGATTTTCTTGTGCTTGCCCGCTATATGCTTGTTTTATCAGCGAATTTTCTTAAAAAATATAATAAGGATATTATTAATATCCACCACGGTTTTCTTCCTTCCTTTAAAGGCAAGGATCCTTATTCAGAAGCATTAAAGCTTGGAGTTAAGGTTATTGGCGCTACTGCTCACTTTGTGAATGAGTTGCTAGATGACGGCCCGATTATTAGCCAGGCAGTTGAATATGTAACTCACGATGATAATTTGGGTTCATTGTTAAGAAAGGGCAGGAATCTGGAGAAACGCGCGCTAACTGATGCAATATTAAGTTATATTGATTATCGCCTGATTAGGCACGAAAATAAAGTAATAGTGTTTTAGAAAAGGAGGAGCATATGGCAAAATTAGATGCTAAGGCCTGCGGAATTGCTTTTGGTTTAGTTGCTGCTGCAGCGATGTTTATTTTAGGGACAATAAATATATTATTTTTTTGGGCAGAAAGCTATAGAAGGGCGATTAGTATTTTATATTTAGGTTATCAGCCAACGCTTATCGGCGTAATCTTTGGTTCGATGTGGGCTTTTGTTTATGCTTTTGTGCTTGGCGTAAGCTTTGCTTGTTTGTATAATCGTATAGTGGAAGAGCGAAAAGCGGAAATTGATAAGAAGATTAAGAATCTTGCTCATGAAATATGGGTTAAGAAAGGTAAACTTGAGAATAATTCAGACGAGAATTGGAAAGAAGCAGTAAGGCGCGTAAAAGGAGAATAAACTGTCGCGGATTTAATTAAGGATCAAGAAAAAGAGAGCAACTGTTTAATTATTTTTTGAATAATTGATTCCGGAGTGGACGCCCCGGCAGTTATCCCAACATTCAAAGCATTCCTAAACCAGTTTTTCTTTATTCCTTTAACAGAATCTACCCAATAACTTTGAGGATTAAGCGATTTTGATATTTCGTATAATCTTTGAGTGTTAGCGCTATTTTTTGAGCCAATAATAAGCATAAGATCGTTTTCTTTTGACATCTTTTTTATCTCTTCTTGTTTAATTCTGGTTGGCTGGCAGATAGTATTGTGAAATTCAAGATGCGGTATAGCCTTTTTAAGCAGAGCAATAATTTCTGTAACTTTATTTAGATTTTGCGTAGATTGCACAACTACCGCTGCCTTCCGAATATTGTTGATGGATTTAGGAATACTATTTATACTATCGATAACTATTGCCGGGGATTTTAGTTGGCCTATTATTCCCAGTACTTCATCATGTTTTTTATCTCCGATCACAATTAAATTTAAGCCTCGATTATGTGCATTTTTTGCAATTCTGTGGGTTTCCTTAACCATGGGGCAAGTAGCATCAATAATTTTGTAGCCCAATTTCTTACCCTGATCTATTGTTTTAGTTGCGCTGCCATGTGCGCGGATAAGCAGGATTTTATTTGTGCCTTCATAAAGCCGCCTGATTTTTTTAATTCCTGCTTTTTCAACCTGTCGAACAACTTCTTCGTTATGCACGATATCTCCAAGCATATATACCTTGCGGTTATTTTTAGCTGTTTCTAAAGCCAACGCAATAGCGCGTTTGACCCCAAAACAGAATCCAGCAGATTTCGCAAGGTTGATTTTCACGAAAAATCCCCTAATTATTTATAACAAGTATTTTTTTGCAGAACTCATCCAGTGTTTTTCTATAAAGGCTGGCTATAGGTAAATTATCAATTAAGTTTTGTGCTTTTTTTATCAGGTTCTTTATCTCTTGTTTGGCGTAATCCAGGGCGCCTGAGTTTTTTATTATACGGCGTATCTGGCGCAAGTCTTTTGATTTTATTGATTTTCCCGAAAGTATTTTTTTAATAATAACTTTATCTTTTTTGCAGGCGTTATTGTAGGCGTACCATATGAGGAGAGTCTTTTTTTCTTCTTTAATGTCAGTAAGGTTAGATTTACCTATTTCTGATTCGCGGCAAAAAATGCCAATTATATCATCTTTAATCTGGAAAGCCCGTCCCAAGTATATCCCGTAATCAAAAAGTTTTTTTATTTCATTTTTGCCTGCTCCAGCAAGCGTTGCTCCCATTGTCAGAGGGGAGGAGAAGGTATAATTTGCAGTTTTGTAATCGTAAATTTTGTAAATCTCATCTTTACCTATTTTTTCTATCGGTTTTATGCTTAATAAAAGCTCAATAAATTCTCCGCTAGCGGTAAAAAGAGCTGCCGAGATAAGTTTCTTTAGGGCCAGCTCCTTGCGTCCAGGGTTTTCTTTTATTGCCAGGAATGCGTCAAGCGCCATGGCGTACATGACATCTCCGGCAACAATAGTTAAATCTGAGCCGCTAAACTTTATTTTTTTATATTTGCTCAGATAATTATTTAATAAAGCGTGCATAGAAGGCAGCCCGCGGCGGGTCTTAGATTTGTCAATGATATCATCATGCACAAGCAAGAAATCATGCAAAAGCTCTAAGGATATGGCGCTACGGTATAAGCCAGGCGCAGGTTTTTTAGTAAACCCGAGATAGCCTATGCAGAATAATATTGGACGCACCCGTTTGCCATCACGCGAAATAAACTCTTTTATACTGTTAAAGAGTAAAGGCGAGAGACTGCTTAAGTGGTAGGTTTTATCAATACTGGCAATATAAGATTGAAGTTGGGAATCGATTTTACTTTTTATTTTCAAAAACATGAAATTATGGTAACATAGCCTGCAAGGTAATGCAAACGAAAATACCCTGGTAAATTTTCTTGTTGAATAGTACGGAGTTTGCTATAATTAACAATAATTTTGCCTCGAATGTTGCATTTCGTTGTTTAATGCGGGTTATATTTAAACAAAGTTTTGATTCAGAATAATCCTCGCGAGCAACGCGAGCAAGGATAAATAAATGCGTAGAATATTAAGGTCAACTTTACTTGTAATCATTTTTTTATTATTTTGTACAGTTTCGGCATTCTCTGGCGAGACTAGAAAGCTGCTTATTTTCAATTCTGCTACTTGTCATCGTTGTGTAGAGGCAAAAGAAAAGATAATCCCAACTATATTAGCTGAATTTAGCAATAAGTTGGCTTTTGAGTATCGCGATATCCAGGAAATAGAAAGCTACAAGTTATTGCTCAGCCTGCAAAAGCAGTATGCCCCTAATCTTACTCTTGATCTGCCGGTATTTTTTATTTCTGGCAGGTTAGCTAATGGTAACGGTAATCTAGATGTGAAATTAAGGGAGCTTATTACAGTGGCGTTTAGCAGTCAGACGAACAGTCCTAAATTTCTAAATATTGATTTAATTAAGCATTTTAAGAGCTTTACTCCTTTGGCTATCAGTTTTGCCGGGCTTCAGGATGGGATTAACCCTTGCGCTTTTACAGTCATAGTTTTCTTTATTTCATTTCTTACTTTGCAAGGATACAGAAAGAGAGAGGTTTTGTTAATCGGATTAACTTTTATCGCGACTGTATTTTTGACCTATTTACTTATTGGTTTAGGAATCTTCAACTTTCTTTACGCAATAAGAACCACGCTGATTTTATCAAAAACATTAACTATTTTTATAGGAGTTTTTAGTATTATTTTAGGTTTTTTTGCTCTATATGATTTTATTAAGTTTAAAATATCTAATGACCCAGAAGGGCAGGTTTTGCAGCTCCCCGGGGCAATAAAAAAACGAATTCAGGCAGTAGTAGGTTTTTTCCATAGAAAGGACCGCTCGGCGGATGCAAAGACGCACCCGCATGTATTTAAGTTGATATTGAGTGCAATAATCAGCGGGTTTTTAGTTACTCTGCTTGAGACGGTTTGTACGGGCCAACTTTATCTTCCCACGATTACTTATATATTAAAAGCTACGCAATTTAAATTCGAAGCTTTATTATATTTGTTGCTTTACAACGTGATGTTTATTCTTCCTTTAATTTTAATATTTATACTTGCGCTGTTTGGAGTGACGAGCACCCAGTTCGCGGAATTTTTAAAGAAGCATTTGGCGATGATTAAGTTGTTTATGGCGTTGTTATTTCTCGTCTTGGGTTTTGTATTAATTAAAGGGGTATTATGAGAAAATTATTTTTTGTATCTTTATTTTTAATTTTTAGCAGTTTTTGTTTTGCTGATGCCCAAATCTTGCTCCCTAAAGAATCTGTCCAAACAAATCTACGCAGCTGGGATTTTGGTAAGGTCAAAGCAGGCCAGATTTTAGAGCATACTTTTGTTTACAAAAATGAAAGCGAGGCAGTAGTTGAGCTAATTAGTACTAATACTTCTTGTGGTTGCGCGGTTTCAGCGATAAAGAACAAAAAATTGCTTCCCGGGGATAGTTCTGATATAGATGTTACTTTTAATTCTAAAGGTTATAATGGACAAGTTAAACAGTTTGTATATTTGAATACTGATAACTTGGCGGATCTGATTGTGCGTTTTGAGATAAATGCGGAAGTGGAAAAATAGGAGGAGAAAACATGTTCGGATTAAAATTGCGTATGGCTTTATTAGTAGCTGTGCTTTTTGGCATCATTTATGCTTTATTTGTTGTTCTGGGCACATATTTGGGTATTAACAACTTTTATTTTTATCTCATTCTGTCTTTAGGTATGATGTTTTTGCAGTATATGTTGGGGCCCAAATTAGTAGAGTGGAGTATGCGGGTAAAATATATCAAAAAAGAAGAAAACCCAAGGTTATTTCAGATGGTTGAATCCTTGGCTAGGCGCGCAATGATTCCTTGCCCAAGAATTGGAATAGCCCAAATTGAGATCCCCAATGCTTTTGCTTTCGGACGAGGTATTAAAGACGGCAGAGTATGCGTTACTGCAGGCATAGTAAATCTCTTAAATGAAGATGAGTTAAGAGCAGTCTTAGGGCATGAAATCAGCCATTTAAAGAATCGGGATGTGTTAACCATTACATTGCTTTCGGTAATTCCTATGGTGATGTATAGGCTTGCTTGGCAGTTTCTTTTTATGGGAAGAAGAAGGGATAATCAGGGAGGTAATACTGTATTAATAGGGATTGTGGCGTTCTTATTCTATTTTATTACTAACCTGCTAGTTTTATATGCTTCGCGCATCCGTGAATATTTTGCGGATAGGGGTTCTATTGCTTTGGGTAATAGCCCGGCAGTGCTTGCCTCAAGCCTTTATAAACTTGTTTATGGCTGCGCGCGCATGAGTAAAGAAACCCTCAAAGAAACAGAGGGGCTAAAGGCATTTTTTGTTAATGATCCTTCAAGGGCATTAATTGAAATTTCTGATTTGGCTAGCCTGGATCTAGATAAAAACGGAACTATTGATTCCAGTGAATTGGAGCTTTTAAGAAGGAGACAGATGAAATTGAGATGGAGTGATAAAATGCTTGAGATGATGAGCACGCATCCTAATATGCTTAAGCGTATTAAAAGGCTTTCAGAATATAGAAACTAATGCGATTGACATAAGCTTATGCCTAAGATATAATTATAATTCTATGGAACTAAACGAGATTATCCAACAAAGGATAGAAAAACGCAAATCTATTGAGGCTGCTGGGCAAAGTGCGCATGATAGGGTTTTGCCTGGACGCGTTGAAATTTCCTCTATTTTGAGTAATTTCCAGGAAGGCGCAAAAGTAGTTCTTGCCGGCAGGATAACGGCTAAGCGCTCTCATGGGAAGGTGAGTTTTCTTGACTTAAAGGATGCTACCGGCAGAATCCAGCTATATGTAAAGGTAACTGAGTTAGAGCAAATAAAAGCAAAACTTTTTGAAAATATTGATATTGCGGATATTTTATGCGTTAAAGGAGAGCTCTTTAAGACGCATACCGGCGAACCTACGCTAAGAGCAGAGGATTTTGTTATTCTTAGCAAGGCTATGCGTCCGCTTCCTGAGAAGTGGCATGGGCTTAAGGATGTGGAGGTACGCTACAGGCAGCGTTATCTGGATTTAATTGCTAACGAAGAGGTAAAAAAGGTATTTGTTTTAAGATCAAAAATTATCCGTGAAATACGGAATTTTTTGGATAGCCGCGCTTTTTGTGAAGTTGAAACTCCGATGATGCATGATATTCCAGGTGGAGCAGCAGGCAGGCCTTTTAAAACTTTCCATAATGAATATAAAATGGATCTTTATTTAAGAATCGCTCCGGAGCTGTATCTTAAAAGGCTTTTAGTAGGCGGCCTGGATAAGGTTTATGAGATCAACCGTTCTTTTCGTAATGAAGGTGTATCCAGCCGGCATAATCCTGAGTTTACCATGCTTGAGGTTTATCAGGCTTATGCGGATTATGAAGATATGATTAATTTAACCCAGGATCTTATTTGTCATTTAGCAGGAGAGCTTTTGGGTAAAGATGAACTTATTTTTCAGGGCAAGAGTATTGCGCTTAAAACACCATGGAATAGGCAGTCGTTTGCTGAATTAGTGAAGGAGAAGTTTGGCATTGACCCGCAAGATGATCCTAGCCAGATGTTGGGCAAACTTCAGGCCAAAGGATTCGCTAAGGATAAAAACCGCCTAAGCCGTTCGCAGATAAATAAGATTATTGAAGATACATTGGAACAGGATATGCAAGTTGACCCGACATTTATTACAGATTATTTTACTACTCTTTGTCCTTTGGCTAAAACAAAAAAAGATAACCCGCTAATTTCAGAAAGATTTGAACTATACGTGGCGGGCATGGAGATTGCCAATGCTTACTCTGAGCTTAACGATCCACTTGAGCAAAAAAGGCGCTTTGAAGAAGAGATAAAAGAACTCAATACAGATGAGCAAAAAAACGTGGATGTTGATTATGTTTTAGCTTTGGAGCATGGCATGCCTCCGGCCGGTGGCCTGGGTATTGGTATTGATAGGCTGGTTATGTTGTTTGCGGATCAGCCGGCAATAAGGGATGTGATACTCTTTCCATTATTAAGAACGCAAGAAGTAGTAGGGGAGGTTTAAACCTCCCCTACTAATGAAGGTTTAAAGGGAGAAATAAATGCTTTCAGAGTTGTGGCTTAGCCAGAGGTATTTAAGAACAGGTAAAAAAGAGAAGATCATCTCTGTAACTGCGCTTATCTCCATGGTTGGTATTGCTATCGGGGTTTTGGTGCTAATTGTAGTTATTTCGGTAATGAGCGGTTTTGACCGTTATCTTGAAGACAAAATGATCGGCACTAACGCGCATTTATTAATTGAGTTTTACGGTGGGTCAAAACAGCCTTATCAGGTAATTAATAAACTGAAAGACCTTCCTTATGTTTTGGGTGCTTCTCCATTTATCAATGGGCAAGCGCTGGTAAATAACGCAAAATCAATCTTTGGGGTCGAGGTGCGCGGCATTGATCCAAAGCTGCAAGCGCAAACTTCTAAGATTAACGAATATTTAAAAGCAGGAAGTTATGATTTAAACAGTAATGAAATTGCTATAGGCCAGGAACTTGGGCTGCGTTTGGGGTTAGGTATTGGGGATTATATTAGTTTAATCTCACCAGTTACTCTTGCGAAAACTGATTTTCTTGTTAAAGGTATTTTTAACAGCGGGATGTTTCTTTATGATTCTAGTTTGATCTTAACTAGTATTAAAGGAGCTCAGGATTTCTATAAAATGCCGGATTTGGTAAGTGGAGTGGCAGTCAAAGTGGGCAATGTTTATAAAGTAGATAATATAAAAGAGCAATTATATAGAGATTTAACTGGCGTGGGAACATATCAGGTGCGTACCTGGATAGATGAGAATAAGAATTTTCTGGAAGCATTGAAGTTAGAAAAAGTTGTTATGTTTATTGTGGTAACCATGACTACGGTGGTAGCGGCATTTGGTATTGTAAGTACTTTAATTATGTCAGTGATGAGCCGGATTAAAGATATCGGTATTTTACGTTCCCTGGGTGCTAAAACTAAAAGTATCCTGCAGATTTTTGTTTTTCAAGGTATGGCTATAGGCGTTACAGGGATTATCTTGGGGTTGTTTGGCGGGGTGGCGCTTGCGCTTTCTTTGGATAAAGTAGTTGATTTTATATCGTACATTATCGGAAGGAGCCTGATCCCTAAGGATATCTATTATTTTGATCGTATACCTACGAATATAAATATCGGGGATATCAGCGTAATTGTGATTTCTGCTTTACTAATAACTTTAGCTGCCAGTATTTATCCGGCATATTATGCTAGCCGCATAATTCCTAGCGAGGCAGTGCGGCATGAGTGAAAAGATTATTAAAGTTGATGCTCTTTGTAAAAGTTACCGTGATAATATAAATAATTTACAGGTATTAAGAGAAATAAATTTCACGGTAGAAAGAAAAGAGTTTTTGGCAATTCAGGGCCCTTCGGGAGCAGGTAAATCCACGCTTTTACATATTTTAGGAGGTTTGGATAATCCTACAACAGGTAAAGTTTATTTTGAGGATGCGGATATTTATGGTTTGGATGAATTTGCCCGGGCAACTTTCCGTAGCCGAAAAGTTGGTTTTGTTTTTCAGTTCTTTCATCTTTTGCCGGAGTTAAATGCCCTGGAAAATGTTTTGTTGCCAAGTATTTTAAAATCCTGGTGGGAAAGAAAGAATAGTTTAAATTTTGCGGTTTCTCTTTTAGAAAGGCTGGGGTTAGAGGCTAGAAAAACTCATCGGCCGTCCGAGCTTTCCGGGGGAGAGCAGCAGAGGGTAGCGATTGCCCGGGCATTGATTAACCATCCTCAGCTTTTACTTTGCGATGAGCCGACAGGTAATCTGGATTCTGAGAATGGAGAAAAGATTTTACGCCTTTTAAAAGAGGTTAATCAGCAAGAAGGAATTACTGTGGTCATGGTTACTCATGATAAAGATATTGCCAGCGGCGCCAGCAGGATCATACATTTAAAAGATGGAGTTATTTTAGGAGGTTAGAGATGAAAATTTATATCAATGGTAAGTTTTACGAAAAAGAATCTGCCAAGATTTCTGTGTTTGATCACGGCCTGCTTTACGGGGACGGGGTTTTTGAGGGGATCCGTTCATATAATCGCCGGGTGTTTAAGTTAAAGGAGCATATTGACCGGCTTTTTGAATCTGCGCAAAGTATCATGTTAAACATTCCTTTAACTAAAATACAATTAACCAAGGTAGTGGTGCAGACAATTATCGCTAATAAATTAAATAATGCTTATATCCGTTTAATAGTTACTCGGGGAGAGGGTGATCTCGGGCTTGATCCACGTAAGTGCTGTAAGGGTGGAACAATAATTATTATTGCGGATAAGATTGCTTTGTATCCGCAAGAACTTTATTCCAAGGGTTTAAGCATTGTTACTGTGCCTACAGTGCGTAATTTGCCTGAGGCGCTTAATCCTCAGATTAAGTCTCTGAACTATTTGAATAATATTTTAGCTAAAATCGAGGCAGCTAATGCCGGATGTGATGAGGCAATTATGCTGGATTCTTTAGGCTATGTGGCAGAGTGTACCGGTGATAATATTTTTGTGGTTAAAAATGGACATCTTTATACGCCTCCGCAGTGTATGGGTACTTTACGCGGAATTACTCGTGATGCTATTCTTGAGATTGCCCGAAAAAGTAAAATTTCCGCGCATGAACATGTGATTACGCGCCACGAAGTTTATATTTCGGATGAATGTTTTCTTACCGGTACAGCCGCAGAGATTATCCCTGTGGTTAAAGTTGATGGTAGAGTTATTGGCCATGGTATTCCAGGGAAGCTCACTTTAGCTTTGATGAAGAAGTTTAAACAACTTACTGTTAAAGATGGAGTAAAGTATTAAGATGCTTTGCGATGTTTGTGGTAAAAATCCGGCTACTGTGCATCTGACTGAGATTATTGATGAACAGATGAATGAACTGCATCTGTGTGAGGATTGTGCTAGGCATAAGAGCGCGGCTATGGAGCAACAGTTCGGCCTAAGTGATTTGTTAGCAGGAATGGCGGATTTTGAAAAGCCGAATAAAGATGAAGAGGTGGTTACTGCTAAATGCCCTAGCTGTGGTTTAACTTACGCGGATTTCAAAAAGATTGGCCGGTTAGGTTGTGGAGAATGTTACAATACTTTTCGTCAATACTTAGCGCCTTTGTTAAAGAGGATACATGGCTCAAACCAGCATGTGGGTAAAAGCCCGCTTAAAACAAAAACAAAACCTGCGGGCCAAACCTTGGCTCCTAAAAATAAAACTGATTTGCGAGAATTAAAAGACAAGTTGCAGAAAGCAATTGAAAAAGAGGCTTTTGAAGAAGCAGCGCAGCTGCGTGACCAGATTAAGGAAATCGAAAAAAAGTAGGGTTAAGAGAAAATTAATATGCAGATTAATGATTTACTAAATCATACTAGTGAGTGGCTTAAAGGCACAGGCCCGAATTCGGATATTGTAATTTCGAGTAGAATACGCTTAGCGCGAAATTTAAGCAAGTTTCCTTTTCCGCATTGGGCGAGTTCAGCACAATTAGATGAAATTTTAGCTAAAACTAGTAATGCCATGGCTAATATTGATATGCTTAAAAGCTCTACATTTTTTAGGCTGGCAGATTTGGATGTAATCGATAAACAGTTTTTAGTAGAGAGGCACCTGATGTCTATCGAGCATTCGCAAAAAACAGAACAGAAAGCAGTATTGGTTGATGACGAAGAAATAATCGCGGTAATGGTTAATGAAGAAGACCATTTACGCATTCAGCTGATGCAATCCGGATTTAATCTTTTTGAAGCCAGGAATATTATTAATCGTATAGATGACGCATTGGCTAAAATCTTAGATTTCGCGTATTTAGCGGATTTTGGCTATCTTACAGCTTGCCCAACTAATACAGGCACAGGTATGCGCGGGTCAGTTATGTTGCATCTGCCTGCTTTGGTGATGAGCCGGCAGATTGAAAGGGTGTTAGCTGCGATTGCCAAATTAAGTTTTACAACACGCGGCCTTTATGGTGAAGGCACGCAGGCGAGTGGTAATTTTTTCCAGATCTCTAATCAGGTTTCTTTGGGCCATGGTGAAGATGAAATAATCGAAAATATTAATGGTTTGATTCGCCAGATTATTGAGCAAGAAACTCAAGCCCGCGAGATTTTACTTTCTAAGAGCCGTGAAGTTTTGGAAGATAGAATTAACCGTAGCCTGGGTATTTTAAAATCCGCGCGTATTATCACTAGCCAGGAGACAATTGAATTGCTCTCTATGGTTAGGCTAGGAAGCGATTTAGGGATGGTTAAAGATATCAACCGGCGTACAATTAATGAGCTTTTTATTATTACTCAGCCGGCGCATTTGCAAAAATTAGAGAACAAAAAACTCTCCCCGCAGGAGAGGGATTTAAAAAGGGCGCAGTTGATTCGTAAAAAACTGAATTTATTATAAACTTAACACCCCGCGTTAAAAAGGCACCCCGCGCTTATAGGAATTGCGCGGGTATTCGCCTGGTGGCGAAAATTGCGCGGGTGCGCCCCTTATGGGCAGGGAGATCTTATGTTTAATCGTTTCACGGAAAGGGCAAGAAAAGTAATCATTTTGGCAAAAGAAGAAGCCAGGCGTTTTAATCACGACTATATCGGCACCGAACATATATTGCTTGGGCTTATTCGTGAAGGTGAGGGTGTGGCTGCTGCGGTATTGCAGAAGTTAGGGGTTTCTCTTGAGAATATAAGGCTTGAAGTTGAAAAACTGGTGCAACCCGGGCCAACTACTCAGATTATCGGGGATATTCCTTTTACTCCTCGCGCCAAAAAAGCTCTTGAGTTAGCAGCTGAAGAAGCGCGATCTTTGGGGCATAATTATATTGGTACAGAGCATCTTTTACTTGGGCTAATCCGTGAAGGCGAGGGAATATCTTCTCAGGTATTATTGAATTTAGGAATGGATTTAAATTCTGTGCGCAATGAAGTAATGGAGTTGCTAGGTTCTGCTTTACCCGGTGCCAATCAAGGAACTACTCAGCAGGGGAAAACAAAGACTCCTGCTTTGGATGCTTTTGGCCGCGATCTTACAGCGCTGGCCCGTGAAAATAAATTAGATCCGGTGATTGACCGCACAGCCGAGATTGAGCGGGTAATTCAGGTTTTAAGCCGGCGCACTAAAAATAATCCCGTGTTGTTAGGAGAAGCAGGTGTGGGCAAGACAGCAATAGTCGAAGGGTTGGCCCAGTTAATTATCGCCGGGAATATCCCGGAAGTTTTAAGAGGAAAACGTATTGTAGTTTTAGATTTAGCGCTGATGGTTGCCGGGACTAAATACCGCGGCCAGTTTGAGGAAAGAATTAAGGCGATCATGGAAGAGATCAAACGTTCTCAGGATGTAATTATTTTTATTGATGAGTTGCACACCTTAGTGGGCGCGGGAGCTGCCGAAGGGGCAATTGATGCTTCAAATATTATGAAACCTTCACTTTCACGCGGAGAGATGCAATGTATTGGCGCGACAACTTTGGATGAATACCGTAAATATATTGAAAAAGACGCAGCTTTGGAGCGCCGGTTTCAGACGATTATGGTTGAGCCGCCGACAGTTGAACAAACGATTAAAATATTAAAGGGCCTGCGCGATAGATATGAGGCGCATCACAGGGTTACTTTTAGCGATGAGGCTTTAGAGGCTGCAGCAAAGTTATCTGACCGTTATATTTCCGGGCGGTTCATGCCGGATAAAGCTATTGATTTAATTGATGAGGCAGGATCGCGGGCGCGTTTAAATGTATTAATCGTGCCTGATGATATTAAGAAATTAGAAGTGGATGTAGAATCATTACGTAAGGAAAAAGAATCTTTCATCAAGAGCCAGGATTTTGAAAAGGCTGCTTCTTTACGGGATCAGGAAAGAACTGCACGTCAGTCTCTTGAGCAGTTAAATAAAGAGTGGAGCCAGGCAAAAGATAAAATGCGCCCGGAGCTAACTGCTGAAGATATCGCTAAAATTGTGACGCAGTGGACAGGAATTCCCACTTTTAGATTGGAAGAAAAAGAAAGTGAAAAGCTGCTTAAAATTGAAGAAGATTTGCATAAGCGCGTAGTCGGCCAGAATGAGGCTATTGAAGCGATTGCTCACGCGGTGCGTAGGTCGCGTGCCGGGATTAAAGACCCTAAGCGGCCAATTGGTTCGTTTGTATTTTTGGGCCCAACAGGCGTTGGCAAAACTTTACTTGCCCGGGCATTAGCAGAGTTTATGTTTGGTGATGAGGATGCTTTGCTGCAATTGGATATGTCAGAGTATATGGAGAAATTTAATGTTTCCCGTCTTATTGGCGCTCCTCCGGGTTACGTCGGGTATGAAGAGGGTGGCCAGCTTACTGAAAGGGTACGCCGCAGGCCTTATGCAGTTATATTGTTAGATGAAATTGAGAAGGCGCATCCGGATGTTTTTAATCTCCTGCTACAGGTTTTTGAGGAAGGCCGGCTTACGGATAGCTTTGGCCGCAAGGTGGATTTTAAGAATACAATTATAATCATGACTTCAAATGTCGGCGCAGAGCTGATTCGTAAGACAGGTTCGCTGGGTTTCAAGGCGCAAAAAGAAGAGCTTACTTATCAGGATATGAAAGAGAAGTTGTTAGAAGAGGTAAAACGTTCCTTTAAGCCGGAATTCTTAAACCGAATCGATGATATAATTGTTTTTAGGCAATTAGTTAAAGAAGACCTGATGCATATTATTGATATTGAAATTTCATATTTGATTGGCCGTCTTAAAGAACAGCAGATATCTTTAGAGGTTAGTAAAGAAGCTAAGGAGCTTTTAGTGGAAAAGGGGTTTGACCCGGTTTTCGGGGCGCGGCCGCTAAAAAGAACTATTCAAAGGTTCTTGGAGGATCCTCTGGCGCAAGAGATAATCTCCAAAAAATATAAGGAGGGCTCTTTGATTAAGGTAACACGCAGGAACGAAGAGCTTATTTTTGAATAATGTTTACTGATTTTTTCGTTAATCTTGGCCACCGTTCTATTTCTTGTATGTATTTTTTTGGTGGCTTAACTAATCTGACGCTGCAAACTGTATATTTAACTTTTAAGCCGCCGTATAAGAAAATCCGCATAATTGAACAGGCCAAGAAAGCTGGTTATGATAGTTTTCCCATCGTTTCGTTAATTGCTTTGTTCATTGGTTTTATCTTTGCTCTGCAGACAGCGTATTTTATGCAGCGTATCGGCTCAGAGATTTATATTGCAAGCCTCGTGGCTTTAACTGTGGTACGTGAATTGGGCCCGGTAATTACCGCTTTAATTGTCGCGGGACGAGTGGGGGCATCAAATACCGCGGAGCTTGGCTCTATGCAGGTTACTGAACAGATTGATGCCTTGGAAACCTTAGCTACAAATCCTGTGAAATATTTAGTGGTTCCTCGTTTTGTGGCTTTAAGTATCATGCTTCCTATACTAGTTTTATATGCTGATATTATCGGTATTTTCGGTAGTTACCTAATATGTGTGTTTAGATTAGGCATCACCAGTGGTATGTATATGAATGTAACTTTTTCCTCATTGTTTTATAAAGATCTCTTTACAGGGTTATTTAAAGCCTGGATTTTCGGGATGGTTATCGCCTTAATCAGCTGTTACGAAGGTTTTAACGTCGAAGGTGGCGCGGAGGGAGTGGGCAAGGCAACTACGCGTTCAGTAGTCTTTTCTTTTATTATGATTATCGCAGCGGATTGTTTTTTTACCGCGCTGTTTTATTTTATCTTACCTTAAAAAATGATTGAGATTAAAGATTTAAGTAAAAAATTTAATAATCGTTTAGTTTTAAACCAGCTAAACTTAAATGTGCGAACCGGGGAAACTTGCGTAATTATCGGAAGAAGCGGTTGCGGAAAATCCGTTTTGCTTAAACACATTGTAGGTTTGTTAAAGCCGGATACGGGCAAGGTTTTGGTTAATGGCAAAGAAGTAGGTAGGCTGAAAGAATTAGAGCTGAGTGCTTTACGTTTTAAAATTAGCATGGTATTTCAGGGAGGGGCGCTTTTTGATTCTATGAACGTTTTTGATAATGTGGGTTTTAGCCTAATTGAGCATACGCATACTACACAAAAAGATTTAACGGCTCGTATAGAAGAATCTCTGCAGCTAGTGGGCTTGGGTGGCACTGGCAATCTTATGCCTGCGGAGTTAAGCGGCGGGATGAAGAAGCGCGTAGCATTGGCACGGGCAATCTGTATTCGCCCGGAGATTATACTTTATGATGAGCCGACCACAGGAGTTGACCCCATAACCGCTGATAGTGTTAATGAGCTTATTCGTTCTTTGCATGATAAATTAAAAGTTACTTCAGTTGTGGTTACTCATGATATGAAAAGCGCGTATCACATTGCTGATAAAATTGCCATGATGTATAAAGGCAGGATAGTTTTAGAAGGTACACCTGGCGAAATTCGAGGGACAAAAGATCCGGTAGTGCATCAGTTTATTAATGGGCTTTCTAAGGGCCCCATAACTGATGCGATTGATAATTCCAGATAAACGGAGGGCCCTCGTTCGCTTTGCTCACGAGGATTTTTCTGAATAAAAGATTAAGGAGGATATGATGATATTCGGTAAAACTAAATTAGAATTAAAAGTTGGTATTTTTGTTTTTGTAGGTTTAATTATCTTAGTTTTTTTTATATTATCTATTGGCGGGTTTAAAACCTGGAGCTCAGGCTATCGGATTAATCTTAACTTTAACTTTGTAAACGGTGTCAAGGTGGGCGCGCCTGTGCGTTTTGCCGGGGTGGATGTGGGAGAGGTGAAGAAGGTTAGTTTGGAATTTATCCCGCAAGAAAATCGCTCGAAGGTGCATCTGGAGGTTTGGATCAGGAATATTATTAAAATTCCGGTGGATTCGACTGTTTGGGTGAATACCTTGGGGCTCCTGGGTGAGAAATACGTGGAGATAATTCCCGGAACAGATTATGTTAATTGCCTTAAGGTTGATGATTCATTGGTTGGGATTGATCCTTTACCCATACATCAGATTTTCAAGAACGCTGAAAGTATATTACATAATTTAGATGATGGGATTATTAAGATAAGGAATCAAGAAGGCACATTAGGCAAACTTATTTATAATGATGAAATTTATAATCAACTGGAAGCTTTAGTCACCGATATACGCAAAAATCCCTGGAAGTTGTTTATAAAGACTAAAGAAAAGAAATAATGAGCCCCGCACCTTCTTTAATCAAATATTGAAGGCGTAGGGTTTGGGATTGGTGAATAGAGAGAAGGTGCGGGGTGAGAACAAAAACAGTTTTTAGTTGTTCAAGTTGTGGTTATCAATCGCCAAAATGGTTAGGCAGGTGTCCTGATTGTAACAGCTGGAATTCGTTTAGCGAAGAGGATTACACTGCTCCTTCAACAGGCGCTAAAGAGAGGGTATCTTTATATAAAGACGGGCCAGTGTTATTAAAAGATGTAGTAGCTAGGGATGAGGATAGGCTAAAAACTAATATTCGCGAGCTGGACCGGGTTTTAGGCGGAGGAATTGTCAAGGGATCTGTGATTTTAATCGGCGGAGATCCCGGGGTTGGTAAATCTACTATTTCTTTGCAGGTTTCAAACCACTTAACGCAACAAGGTATAGGGGTGCTTTATATAAGTGGCGAAGAATCTGTGGCACAAACAAAGTTGCGCGCAAAGCGTTTAGGTGAGTCGGGTACGGATAATCTTTATATTGTAAATCAGACGGATTTATCTTTAATTATTGAGTATATTAGAAAACTTAAGCCTCAGGTTGTAATTATTGATTCTATACAGGTAATTTTTGATCCGGGTATCAGTTCTTCTCCGGGAAGTGTAAGCCAGGTGAGGGAGTGCGCAGGGGCCTTGCAGCAATTAGCTAAGACTACGAATACCTCAATTTTTATTATTGGGCATGTTACTAAAGAAGGCACCTTGGCTGGCCCACGCGTATTAGAGCATATTGTTGACACTGTGCTTTATTTTGAAGGTGACCGTTTTGCAATATACAGAATATTAAGGGCAGTAAAAAATAGATTTGGTTCTACTAATGAGATTGGCGTATTTGAAATGGATCTTAAGGGCCTGATAGAAGTAAAAAATCCTTCTGAGATTTTTCTTTCTGAGCGCCAAAATAACGTATCGGGAACAATAGTAACTTCAATCTTAGAAGGCACACGTCCGCTTTTAGTTGAGATTCAATCTTTGGTTTCAAGGAGCAGTTTTGGTTACGCTAGGCGACGGACGCAAGGTTTTGATTTTAACCGGCTTTCTTTGTTAGTTGCCGTTTTAGAGAAACGCATGGGCTTAGCTCTTGAGGCAGAAGATATATTTGTGAATGTTGCTGGAGGCATAAAAATTGAGGATCCTGCGGCAGATTTAGCGGTTTGTGCGGTTATTGCTTCAAGTTTCAAAGAGAAAGTAGTTATGCCTAAGGCTATTGTGTTAGGTGAGGTAGGATTAAGCGGGGAGATTAGGAGTATATCTCAGGTACTTATGCGTATAAATGAAGCAGAAAAGTTAGGTTTCAAACATTGTATATTACCTAAAAACAGTTGCAAAAATTTAAAGCTTAATAAATCTGAAATGGAGATTGTTCCTGTTTCTAATCTTAAAGAAGCTTTAGACATAATCTTAGAGGAGAAGAGATGAATTTATTATTAGCAAGAATCTTATTTACTTTGGGTAGTATGGTTATTGGTTATCAGGCAGAGGCATTAGGCGGGTCTGGTTTTATAGGTATGTTAATCGGCGGTTTAGCGGCTTTAGTGATGATTATTTTAGAGGTAGGGTTGCGCAAGGTTTCAGTAAGTGGTTTATCTAGTGCAGTTTTTGGATTAATTTTAGGGCTTATTATGGCTAAACTGGTTGGGGATGCTTTTAGCCTTGTCCCGATTGATCCAGGAACTTTATCTAGGGTAAGGGTGGGCTTAACTTTAGTTTTTTGTTATTTAGGCATGGTTATGGCGTTACGCGGCAAGGATGAATTTAATATTATTATTCCTTATGTGCGTTTACGCCGGCAGGATCAGGCGGAAAATGTTGTGCTTTTGGATACTTCCGTGATTATTGACGGCCGTATTGTAGACATCTGTAAAACAGGTTTTTTAGGAGGCAAGATAATTATTCCGAAATTTGTGTTAAGGGAATTGCAGCAGATTGCCGATTCTAACGACCCGATTAAAAGACAACGCGGTAGAAGGGGACTAGAGATACTTAATACTATTCAGAAGGAACCGGGGTTGGATATAAGTATCAACGAGCAGGATTTTCCTGAAACTTCCGAGGTTGACGCAAAATTAGTAAAGTTAGCTAAGTTAATCGAGGCTAATATTCTTACGGTAGATTTTAATTTAAACCGCGTAGCCAGTATTCAAGGGATCAAGGTTTTGAATATCAATGAATTGGCTAATGCTTTAAAACCAGTAGTTTTTCCCGGCGAAGTGATGCATATTAAACTGATTAAGGAAGGTAAAGAGAATAATCAGGCAATTGGATATTTAGACGATGGCACTATGGTTGTGGTTGAGGAAGCACGCAGGTTAATTGGCCAGGATGTGAAAGTTGCGGTTACCTCGGTTTTACAAACTCAGGCCGGAAGAATGATTTTTACTAAGATTGAGAAATAGGCATGGTTAGCGCAATTTTGCTGGCTGCAGGACTCAGCAGGCGGCTTAAACTTGCAGTATCAAAGCCTTTGATAAAAATAGGCAAGCAACCTGTAATAGTTTATTCTTTAAAGCAATTAAATAAGCATCCTGATATAGATGAAATTATTGTGGTGGTTAATGCTCGCAATAAGGCAAATGTAATTAGAAGTATAAAACCGTATTGTTTTAAAAAAATAAAACGTTTAGTTTTAGGCGGCGCACGCCGGCAGGATTCAGTATATAACGGGCTTAAGGCTATTGATAAAAATAGTAAATGGGTTTTGATCCATGATTCTGCCCGGCCGTTTATTAAGAGGGATGAGATTACAGAAGTTATTAAGCAAGCGAAGAAGCATAATGCCGCTATATTAGGGGTTAAATCAAAAGCGACGATTAAACTTTCTGACGCTTTTAAAATGGTGCGCCAGACTTTAGATAGGGATAAGCTTTGGGAAATACAAACTCCCCAGGTTTTTAGAAAGAAGCTTTTGCTTAAGGCGTATAGTAAATACATAAAAGAAAATTTTACTGATGATGCGGGCTTAATTGAAAAGTTGGGTTTAAAGGTTAGAATCGTTTTAGGAAGTTATGCGAATATTAAGATTACAACGCGTGAAGATTTGCTTATGGCCCAGCTGATGCTAAAGAAAGAAAAAACGTGAAGAATAAAGTAGGTATAGGTTATGATATCCACCGTCTTATTGAGGGAAGAAAATTATTTTTAGGCGGCATAGAGATTCCGTATATTTTAGGGCTCTTGGGGCATTCTGATGGAGACGCACTAATACATGCGCTTTGCGATGCTTTATTAGGCGCTTTGGCATTAGGCGATATCGGCGAACATTTTCCTGATACTGATCCTGAATATCAGGGAATTGCGAGTTGTCAGCTTCTGAGCGCGGTTAAGGAGCTAGTGGATAAGAGTGGTTATAAAATTAATAATATAGATGCGGTTATTATTGCTCAAGAGCCAGTGTTAACTCCTTTTAAAAAACAGATGAAGCAAAAATTATGTACGTTGTTAACGCTTAACGCGGATTGCCTGAATATTAAAGCTAAAACCAATGAAGGTATAGGCCAGGTGGGAAATATTGAGGCGATTGCCTGTTACGTGGTGGCTTCCTTAAGTTACGGAGGTTAATTTATGGTTTACATGATAAATATATTCATTGTGTTAATTGTGCTGGTTGTAGTTAAGTTAATGCTTATCTCTATATTCTTTTATGATGATATAAGGGCAGCAAAGAGAAGAGATCCTGCGGCTAAAAGTTTCTTAGAAGTAATTTTACTTTATCCGGGCTTGCATGCTTTAATATATTTTCGTATCGCGCACGCGTTGTATAAAATGCATTTTTTCTTTTTCGCGCGAGCTTTTTCCCAAATTGCGCGAATTTTTACAGGGATTGAGATTCATCCGGGCGCGATTATTGGTAAGCGTTTTTTTGTTGACCATGGCATGGGCGTGATTATAGGGGAAACTGCAATTATTGGTAATGATGTTTTACTTTATCAAGGTTCAACTTTAGGCGGCACGGGAATAGTAAAAGGAAAACGCCATCCGA
>JAKLQX010000030.1 GCA_022013085.1 Candidatus Omnitrophota bacterium
ACATAGTATCGAGATATAAGTCAAGAAAAACTTATGTATATCAAGAACTTAATAAAATTAAGAAAAAAGAATAGATTAACCCAGGAAGGATTGGCAAGGAAAGCGAATATTTCTTATCATACCCTTATAAAGATAGAAAGCGGCGGCATAGAGAATCCGAAGATTGAAACACTTATCAAATTATCTGATGCGCTTGAAGTAACAATAGACGAATTGATAGGCCGGAGTAAAGAAAGAGGAATATAATGAATTTCCTTTATATTGACGAAAGCGGCACGCCTTCTTTTAATGATCCGGATCCAATCCTTGCTATAGTTGGCGTTGACATTGATGAATCAAAAGGCAAAACTTTAACATACGAATATTCTTTGTTAAAGAAAACATATTTCCCTAAGCTTTATCAAACCGAATTAAGAGCCCTTCCTGCTATTAAAGAAAAAATTGAACTATTGAAAGCTAGAGAATGTAAAGAAATTCTAACTCCCGATGAATTTTGCTATCCCCATAGAACTTTCATGTTTAAAGTTATCAATTTATGTTCTAAATATAATATTCAAATATTGTCAGTAATAGCTTTTAAGGATAAATTAAAAAGGAGAGATCCTGATTGGCTTTATCCAGCTTGTCTCAAGATTCTAACCAAGCAATACAATCATTATCTTAACAAGAAAGGTACTAGAGGAATTATTGTTTTAGATTCAAGGGGGCAAGTATTAGATGATAATATGACTTTCATCCAAAGCAGTTTCTTATTGTGGGGAAAAGAGGGGAAATTGTTCGATAGGGTAATAGACTTACCTTTCTTTACTAGATCACATCTTTCTGCGATGTTGCAAATTGCACATTATTTCGCTTATATAACTAAAATGCAATATAACTATACAATGTATAATGCGAAAAAATATTCCTATTTGAGCCCATTGTGGAGGAATTTGACGTCAAGATTTTTCGGTACGCCAAAAGGGAAGGAAATAGTAGTATGGTGTTAGAAACAATCAAGCCCCATCCTTATCCAGAACGGGGCCGAGCTTGCCGACAATAGCTTGCGCTATCGCCAGCATATAAAATATACCATATTATTCTACTGTGTCAAGTTTTTTGTTATGTTTTCTACTATGAGTTTTAGGCTATAGTTTGAGCTTATTAAGAGAAATTTAGAACGGTTTGACATCCAAATAAATACTTTTCTTTAGAAAAGTTAAAAATCCCGCCCCTCTTTTAAATGTTCAGGCTTGCGGCTGGGTGGGGGCAACCGCAAGCCCCGAAGTTGCCAAAAATTCTTTACCCCAAAACCAAAAAGGAGTTACTCCTAGGAGTAACTCCTTTATCAAACATGGCTCCCCAAAGTTTAATTCTCAAACCTTCCCTATAATCTTACCAAACACAATTCACGGTTGCAAGAAGAAAGATTTATAGGCATCGCGCTTGGGGCGCTTCCACATCTTCCGTTTCACCACTCGGCTTCTGTGGGCAGAAGCCTCGCTGGGCGGCCGCCTGGGGGCGGCCTTCTTGCTAATGCAATGCGTGTTCGGCGCAGTTGGGGCTGCGGCTGGGTGGGGTCAGCCGCAGCCCCAGCGTCCTCACGCCAATAAGTTTTTAAGAACGGGTTCGTCCGCTATGCCGCAATAGACACGAAAAAAATCAACGGTGCGGCATTCTGCGCTTCTCCCGAACAATGCTTGAGAAGCCAACAAGGCAAAATTTTGGTGCGGGCAAAATTTTGCCCAAAGAACAAAAAATCAAAATATATCAAGCGACAGTTTAGGGATCGGTCAAGACATTGTTACCCCCCCTGAGTTAAAAAAGAAGTCTGTATATTCAGCAAGTGGTCGAGGTCAACGGGTGGAATCATGAAGAGCCGTTTATCGACATCTGGCTTTTTCTCAACGGCTAATTGCCAAGGTGTCTTATTTTCTTTGTAGGTGTTAGGCCGTTCGAGATTAAACGATAGTTGATATGTGTAGGCCTTGCGCATAAAGTCAGCTTTGTCGCAAAATGTCTCAAGCTCGTAAAATTCCGTCTCCATCAGACCGTGTACAGTTTCGACATCAGCCTGCATGCGATGGGCTCCAGGGAAGATGGTGTTGTGGATTTGACCGGGCAGAGATTCTACCATTTGGGTATACGACGATGGTTCTTTGGCATTCCAGGAGCCGCAGTACTCTACGCCGTTATCAGTCTGGCGGCAGGCGCCGGAATCAGGCAGCGTTTTATAAGCAGATAGGTGTTGATTGATGTATTCGGCAAAGAGCGTAGCGGCAGTCAAGGAAAGCTCTTCAGAGAATCCGAGGAACAAAGCGCCGCAGCTGACCTCTCTTAAAGTGTATTGTACGGCGGGCAGACGCAATCGTTTCATCTGCGGCCAGTATTCAGGGATATCGGTGAGATCCTTAGTGTCTTCACAGGCCTGTTGGAAGAATAGGAACTGTTTTTTGACTTCTCGCAGGTTGCGTTTGGTGATATATTTCTTTTTTCGCCGGCCCCGTGCGACACCAGCTTCTTTCCATATTTTGCGGATGGTTTTCTCGGCCTGAGGGAGTTACTTGAGAGATTTGACCTGTTTGGCGCCGAGATTATGTTACTTCTTCCTTAAGGCCACAATATGGTCTTTGATATTCTGGGCAGTGGCGCGGGGAGAGTGGTGCGGCCTGCGGGATAAATCGTATAGCCCTGCATATCCTTGTTCTTTAAAACGTTCAAGCCATTTACGCACTACAGGCGGGCTGGTGCCAAATACTCTGGCAGTCGGCTTAACGCCGTGGGATAGTGCGTATTGAACCATTTGATACCGGTGTGCTCGTTTGTCTTTACAATTACGCATAATCCTGATAATATGAGAGTGGGCACATACGAGAGTCCTCCTTTCGTGAAAAAGTGGATTCTATTATATCAGTATGTGCCTCTTTTCATTAGATTTCTATTTTGTACGCTTTGAGGTATCTTGAGTCTTCATAGGACTCTTGTTCTTTGAACCATGCTTTTAGATTCCGTAATCTCCATAAGGAAGAGCTCTGGATATTAAAAATATTTGAAGGCTCGAAAGAACCAATATATTTATCCCTATCTGGTTTAAGATCGTTGTTCCTAGGGCTTCCCAGAGGTTCTTTTCTGGAGAGCTTTTGCCGAAAAGAGGTTTTAGGCTTAGATGACGTCGGTTTTGGCCCCAGCCCAAATTCATCCAAAGCCGCCTTTAATTTTTTAAAAACCTCTTTACTTATACAAAGCAATTTCGTTAACCTTCCCCTGTAGGGGAGGGGGTAACGATCTATGGTACCATTCCCACTGATAGAATAAATAAAACTTGACAGACTTGTGATAATATGTTAACCTCTGTTTGTAATAAGAATTAGAGCACAGCGTTTGTGCTCAAGGAAAGAACAATGTAGCGTTCTGAAAAGGACGCTTTTTTATTTTACAGTACTTTCCTTTCGACGTTAGAAAAGCCGGATAATGACGTCATTTTTAGCAACGATTGCTAATTAGGACGTTTTTATTTTTAGAACGATGGCGTTCTCCAAATGTCCATATACGGACGGAGAGCGCTTTTTTTGTTTTTACTCTCTGCCTATTAAATAGGCAAAAAGCGAAGGATTTGTTATGCAAAATATGCCTTATGAAGAACAGATAAAAGCCTTAACCAAAATAAGCAAAGCCATAGCTTCCGATATTTATTTAGAAGATATACTTCGCCTGATAGTTACCGTTACTGCAGAGATTATGGATTCGAATATTTGCTCGTTAATGCTTATCGATGAACAGAAGAAAGAACTTGTGATTAAGGCTACGCAGAGTGTTAGCGAGGAGTATAACAAGAAGCCTCCCTTAAAACTCGGCGAAGGGATAGCCGGAAAGGTAGCAAAAGAAAATAAACCTATAGCGATAAAAGATGTCACTAAGGAGAAGGAATATAAACACAAAGATATTGCCAAGAAAGAGGGCCTATGTTCACTTTTATGTGTTCCTTTAGCAGCAAAAGGAAGGGTTATAGGAGCGATCAATTGCTATACTTCTACGCCACACGATTTTACAGAAACAGAGATTAATATTTTAACCTCTGTAGCCAATCAAGCAGCTGTGGCTATTGAAAACGCAGAGCTGATGGTAAAAAGTAAGGTAATCCAGGAAGAATTAGAAATTCGTAAGAGAATCGAACGCGCCAAAGGAGTCTTGATGAAAGAGCAGGGCTTGACAGAAGAGGAGGCATATTTGAAGATTCGCAGATACAGCATGGATAGCCGTAAAACCATGCGCGAGGTTGCCGAGGCAATTATTTTGGCATCGGACATGAAAAAGATAACAGGGGTGAAAAGATCGTAGATCATAAGTATAACCAAAGAAGGAGGAGGAAAAAGAAATGAATCTGCAAAGACCAAACGCAAATGATGCAACCGGGACGTTTAACCGTTCCAAAAACGTAGTTCCGGGTTCAGGTATCTGTTCCCGTTGTATTGATGGATGTAAGGGCAATTGTGAGGTGTTTAAAGCAACTTTTAGGAGCCGTGAAGTAATTTATCCAGGGAAATTCGGAGAAATCACAGCCGGCGGAGACAAGAACTATCCAGTGGATTATTCCCATCTGAATATACAAGGATATGCCTTGGGAGCAAAGGGGTTGCCTGGTGAAGCTGAAGGTAATCCGGATAATACAAAATTTCCTGATGTAAATACCGAGACAGAATATGGCTGGAATTCCAAGGTAAAAATGAAAGTTCCCATTTTTACCGGCGCTCTCGGTTCGACAGAAATTGCCAGAAAGAATTGGGAACATTTTGCAATCGGGGCGGCAATATCCGGAATCACGCTGGTTTGCGGTGAGAATGTATGCGGTATCGATCCTGAACTTGAGCTGGACAGTAAAGGCAAAATCAAGAGCGCGCCGGATATGGACAGGCGCATCGAAATTTATAAAAGATTCCATGAAGGCTATGGCGAGATACTGGTGCAGATGAATGTGGAGGATACACGTTTAGGCGTAGCCGAGTATATAAGAAAAAAACATAATCTGGAGACCATAGAACTGAAGTGGGGGCAAGGTGCAAAGTGTATTGGCGGAGAGATAAAGGTAAGAAGTTTAGATAGAGCTCTTGAGTTGCAAAAACGCGGCTATATCGTTACTCCGGATCCATCCCTACATGCAAATCAAGAGGCTTTTAAAGACGGCGCGATTAAAGAATTTGAGCGTCATTCCCGCTTAGGATTTGTATCTGAAGAGGGATTCTTAGCTGAGGTTAAGCGCCTAAGAGATTTAGGTTTTAAACGTGTTACACTCAAAACCGGAGCCTACTCAATGCGGGAACTAGCCATGGCGATTAAATATTCTGCAATGGCTAAAATAGACCTCTTAACCATAGACGGTGCTCCGGGCGGAACAGGGATGAGCCCATGGAGGATGATGGAAGAATGGGGTATACCTACTTTTTATCTGGAGGCACTTACTTATGAATTCTGTCAGAAGTTAGTCAAAAAAGGAATGCGGCTTCCCGATATAGCCATAGCAGGCGGTTTTTCCACTGAAGACCATATTTTTAAAGTTATTGCAATGGGCGCGCCATTTGTTAAGGCAGTCTGTATGGGTCGGGCGCTGATGATACCGGGCATGGTAGGAAAAAACATTGCCACTTGGCTTAAAGAAGGTAATCTTCCACCTACGGTTTCTGATTACGGAAAAACAGAAAAAGAAATTTTTGTCTGCTATGAAGAACTGGCCGAAAAGTACGGCAAGGATATGAAGGATATAACACTTGGTGCTGTAGGTGTATATTCTTTTGCTCAGAAAATTAAAGTTGGACTACAGCAGTTGATGGCAGGAAGCAGAAACTTTAGGCCTAGTGCAATTTCGCGCGATGACCTTATGTCTTTGACTGAAGAAGCTTCAAAAGTTTCCGGCATTCCTTATGTGATGGATGCATATCGTAAAGAAGCAGAGGCGATTCTTGACGGAAAAGCCGGCTACGAGATAAAAAACAATTCTAATCAGAGAAAAGTTAAAGTCTCTGTGGGGAGGTGACCTATGGGAAAGAAAGGATTATGCGATACATGCGAGAATGACAAAAGCTGTATTTTCCAAAAGAGGTTTCCGATTCTACAGTGCGAAGAGTTTGCAAATCCGAACCATAAAGCAACAGAGGCAAAGCAGCCGAAGCAAAAAAAAGTTGAATGTCCCGAGGCAGTGACAACTGAAGAGTAATTAAAGTAAGGGCTGATTACGACGAAGTAAAATAAGACGATTTTCTGAAGGACTAAGGCGTCCTGAATCCCGTTGATGGGGAGAAGGGCGCCTTTTATTTTGTCACTTATTAAGAGGAGGTAAGAATGGTTAATTCCGGTGATACAGCGTGGGTTTTAATGTCATCAGCCCTAGTTTTACTTATGACTCCGGCTCTGGCGTTCTTCTATGGCGGTATGGTTAGGCGTAAAAATGTTCTTAGTGTTTTGATGCAGTGTTTTATTGTTATGTGTGCTTTAAGTATTCATTGGGTGTTAATTGGCTATAGCCTCTCTTTTGCGCCTGCAAAAGGATTTTGGGGAGGATTTGCCTGGTTTGGTTTACGCGGGGTGGGTTTAGAGCCGTATGCAGATTACGCCGGAACTATTCCTCACCAGGCATTCATGATTTACCAGTGTATGTTTGCGATTATAACCCCGGCTTTGATAATTGGTGCGTTTGCCGAGAGGATGAAATTCTCCGCGTTTCTAATTTTTACTCTTCTTTGGGCAACATTTGTTTATGCTCCGCTCTGTCATTGGGTTTGGGGTATGGGAGGTTGGTTAAGGAATTTAGGGGCACTTGATTTTGCCGGCGGAACAGTGGTGCATATCAATGCTGGAATTGCCGCACTAGTTACTGCTCTAATATTAGGTAAGAGAGTTAATTTAGATAAGAATGTCCCTACGCCGCATAATATGCCTTTTGTGGTTTTAGGCACGGGTCTCTTGTGGTTTGGTTGGTTTGGGTTTAATGCGGGTAGCGCCTTGGCAGCAAATGGTTTGGCAGTAAATGCTTTTGTGGTCACTAACACTGCCGCAGCGGCTGCAGGTTTAAGTTGGGCTTTGATTGAATGGTTGCGTAATGGAAAACCAACAATATTTGGCGTTTGTTCTGGGGCGGTTGCCGGGTTGGTTGCGATAACTCCGGCTGCTGGTTTTGTTAGCGTGATCCCTGCCATAATTATAGGTTTATTAGTAAGCGTATTCTCTTTTATTGCCGTAACTGTGATTAAACCGAAATTAGGATACGATGATTCGCTAGATGCTTTTGGTGTGCACTGCGTAGGCGGAATCTGGGGTGCTTTGGCAACCGGATTATTTGCTTCTAAACTGGTTAATCCCCAAGGAGCAGACGGATTATTCTTCGGAAATCCAAAACAGTTCATTATCCAGGCATTAACCGTTTTAGTTACTATAGGCTATACCTTTATAGTTACCTTCGTAATTTACAAATTGGTCGATTTATTAATCGGCGTGCGGGTAAAAGAAGAAGAGGAGCTTATGGGACTGGACCTTACTCAGCATCACGAAAGAGCATATACTGTTTTAGAATAGGGGGGGGGTTCTTATGAAATTAATCATTGCTATAATTCAACCTTCTAAATTAGAAGAAGTAAAAGAAGAGCTTTATAAGCAAGAGGTCAACCTTATCACTGTAAGCGAAGTTCTAGGGCACGGTCGCCAAAAAGGTATTACAGAGATTTATCGCGGCGCAAAAGAGACAGGTAACCTCTTAAGAAAGATAAAACTGGAGATTGCTGTAAATGAGAATTTCGTTGAGCCGACTATTAAGGCAATCATCAAAGGTGCCAAAACCGGGGAAACCGGTGACGGAAAAATTTTTGTCCTGGATTTACAGGAATGTGTGCGTATTCGCACCGAAGAACGTGGTTCAGTCGCGATCGGTTAAGATAAAAATAGGACGCTAAGTAAACCCCGTTAGAGAACAAAATTCTCTAACGGGGTAAACGGAGGATATTATGAGTATAAGACAGGAAGTATTATTTAAGATTAAAAGCGCGGGGCTGGATAAAATCAGCTCTCCTAAAAAAGTTTCTAGCTATTTTGGCGAAAATACCTTTGGCCCGGAGACAATGCGTAAGCATATCTCTAAGCCTGCCTTTGCGGCGTTTAAGAACTGGATGGCTGAAGGAAAAATTATTAGCTTAGAGCAGGCGAATGAGATTGCTGACGCGATGAAAGAGTGGGCAATCTCAAAAGGCGCAACCTACTATACCCACTGGTTCCAGCCGATGACCGGCCTTACCGCGGAGAAGCACGACAGTTTTATTTCCGTGGTGGCGCCCGGTCAAGTGATCGAAAAGTTTTCAGGAAGCAAACTAATTCAGGGAGAGCCAGATGCTTCCAGCTTTCCTTCAGGCGGGATCCGCGCTACCTTTGAAGCGCGTGGTTACACTGCATGGGATCCCACAAGCCCGGCATTTATCATTGAAAGTGCACTGGGAAAAACACTATGCATCCCCACAATATTTATCTCTTATCACGGCGAAGCCTTAGACAAGAAATTACCGCTTTTACGTTCTGATGAGGCATTGAATAAAGCAGCGGTTGGGTTATTAAAGCTTTTTGGCCATAAGGATGTAAAAAAAGTATTTTCTACCTGCGGCCCGGAACAAGAGTATTTTTTGATTGATAAAAATTACTACAACCTGCGTCAGGACCTGGTGATGACCGGTCGCACTTTAATCGGCGCACCTTCGCCTAAAGGGCAGTAGTTAGAGGACCAGTATTTCGGCACCATTAAAGAGCGCGTGATTAATTTCATGTTTGAAGTTGCTCAAGAAGCATATAAGTTGGGAATTCCTGTGATGACCCGGCACAATGAAGTGGCACCCCACCAGTATGAGTTTGCGCCTGTTTTCGAGGAATCCAATATCGCTTGTGACCATAACCAACTACTTATGGAGTTAATGAAAAAAGTGGCTCTTCGGCATAATCTAGTTTGTCTCTTGCATGAAAAGCCTTTTGCCGGGATCAATGGAAGCGGAAAACACGTAAACTGGTCGCTTTCAGATGATCAGGGAAATAATCTTTTAAATCCCGGCGAGACTCCTGAAGATAACCTGCAATTTTTGGTATTTCTTGTCGCGGTACTGCGCGCGGTATATCTGCACGCTGATCTTTTGCGCGCAAGTGTCGCTTTAGCCGGCAATGAACACCGATTAGGCGCAAATGAAGCGCCGCCTGCAATTATGAGTGTTTTTCTGGGAGAACAATTGGATACGATTTTGAACATGCTTGAGAATGGGGCTAAATCCAAGGTTTCTAAGAGAGACATCATTGATTTAGGGATTGCACGGCTGCCCAGGTTCAATAAGGACATGACAGATAGAAACCGTACTTCACCTTTTGCTTTTACCGGCTCTAAGTTTGAATTCCGCGCTGTCGGCTCATCACAGAATATCTCTACGCCGATTACTATCGTAAACACGATTATCGCAGAAAGCCTGGATTATGTTACCAACGCGATTAAGACGGTGAAGGGGACGGGGAAGGATTTTAACTCGGAGGTTTTAAAGGTGATTAGCGCAATCGTCAAAGAAACCAAGGATATTCGTTTTGAAGGCAACAACTATGCCGAAGATTGGGTAAGAGAAGCAGAGAAGAGAGGTTTACCGAATGTTGCGGCAACTTACGAAGCATTGGAGGCTTTAACCGAAAAAAAGAACATCGCTCTCTTTGAGAAATACAAAATTTTTTCCAAAGAAGAGCTGGTTGCCCGCTACCATATCTGGATCCATATGTACAATTTGACCTTGGAAATTGAAGCCAATACTTTAAAAGAAATGGTGAATGCCTCGGTAGTTCCCGCAGGTTATAAATACGAAAAGCTTCTTGCGCGCACGCTGCATGAGCTTGTGGAGTTAGAAAAAGGCGCTGGGCTTGAGATAGATCCAGCGGCACTAGAAGATAAGAAGGCGCATTTAAGCGATGTGGTTTCCAAGATTTATTACGTCAGACGTAATACCAATGAAATGGATAAGCTGCTTGAGAAAGCCAAGGAGCACAGTGATGAAAAACGCGCAGAGTCATATTTTAAAGAACTTAAGCCATTAATGGAACACATTAGAAAACACGTAGATCAACTTGAATGTGTAGTTTCTGACGATGCTTGGGATCTTCCCAAGTACAGAGAAATGCTATTTATAAGCTAGGGATAGGTAAGCGCATCCTTAGAAATATGCGTTTTTATAAATAAGAGTGATTAATATTTAGACAGAAAATGATGGACGAAAAGGCAAAAGAAATAGAAAAAGCACTTCTGGAGTTAGACAGGATGTTCTTGAAGGGCGAGGAAGGGAAGATCTACCATATTATGCTAGACGCGCTGGATAAATCATTAATTAAGAATATATTGATGGTAACTTTTGGAAATCAGATAAAGGCTGCTAGGTTATTAGGCATAAACAGAAATACCTTGCGCGCTAAAATAAAGAGACTGGGTATTTCTTTAAGCGAGGCAAAGTTATGAAAGCCCAAGGATTATATGACCCGCGGTTTGAGCATGATTCCTGCGGGGTGGGATTTGTCTGTAATGTTAAAGGCAGGAAATCAAATCAGATTATTAGGCAAGGTTTAGAAGTGCTTAGGCGTTTGTCTCATCGGGGAGCCACGGGCGCAGACCCTAAGACCGGAGACGGCGCGGGTTTATTGATACAGATACCCCACGATTTTTTCTTGAAGGTTTGCCGGGGAAATAAAATTGATTTACCGGCAGAGGGTGAATATGGGGTAGGTTTAGTGTTTTTGCCGCGGGATGAGCAAGAGCGTAAATTCTGCAAAAATGTATTTGCCAGGATTATACGAGATGAAAAGCAAATTCTTCTTGGCTGGCGCAGCGTACCAGTAGATGGTAGCAATATAGGCAAAACTGCTCAAGATACTCAACCGGCAATGGAGCACATTTTTATCGCT
This sequence comes from Candidatus Omnitrophota bacterium, assembly GCA_022013085.1. Taxonomy (GTDB): domain Bacteria; phylum Omnitrophota; class Gorgyraeia; order Gygaellales; family Profunditerraquicolaceae; genus UBA6249. The sequence goes on from JAKLQX010000030.1 coordinate 10,924, forward strand.
AAAGATAGAAGAATTAAAGGACAGCTAGATTTTGAAAGGAAGCTTTATTGCTTGAGAAAGAAGATAGAAAATGCTGTTCGCTTGTCGGATTTAAAAGAGAAGTCCGTTTTCTATATTACAAATTTATCCAGCCGCACCATTTCTTTTAAGGGACTGCTTATGCCGGAACAATTAGAAGATTTTTTCCTCGATCTTAAAGATGAAAGTATCAAAAGCGCTCTTTGTCTTGTGCATTCCCGTTATAGCACGAACACCTTTCCTACCTGGGATTTATCCCAACCCTTTAGGTTTTTAGCGCATAACGGAGAAATTAATACTTTAAGGGGTAATGTTAATTGGATGCGGGCCAGAGAAGGATTACTTGAGAGCAGGTTGTTTGGCCATGACCTAAAGAAAATTCTTCCTGTTATTATGCCCGGGGGGAGCGATTCCGCAACTATCGATAATGTTTTTGAATTGCTTGTTTTAGCAGGGAGGTCTTTGCCGCATGCCATGATGATGCTTATTCCTTCTGCCTGGGAACAGGATAATCTTATGGATGAGAGGTTGAAAGACTTTTACAAATACCATGCCTGCCTAACCGAGCCTTGGGATGGCCCGGCAGCTATTGCTTTTACTGACGGAACCCGGGTGGCTGCGGTCTTAGATAGGAATGGATTGCGGCCTTGTCGTTATATTATCACTAAAAAAGACTTATGTGTTATGGCTTCAGAGGTAGGGGTTTTGGATATTGCGCCTTCTGATATTTTTAAATCCGGGAGGCTTGAACCGGGAAAGATGCTTTTTATTGATACCCAAGCCGGCCGGATTATTGAAGATAAAGAAATTAAAGAAATGATGTTTTCTGCTAAGCCTTATAGCCGCTGGATGCAAAAGAAGATGATGGGATTAGAGATGCTTGCTTTGCCAAAGGTAAAAACAAAAGAAGCTACACCGGATATTTTGCAGCAGCTAAAGGCCCTTGGTTATACCCGTGAAGATTTAAAAGTCATCCTTAAACCCATGACAGAAAAA
>JAKLQX010000031.1 GCA_022013085.1 Candidatus Omnitrophota bacterium
CGCGCGTTGGGATGGAGAAAATCACTTTTCATCGCCGGATTAGTAATAATCTTATTTAAAACTTCAGGAATGAATATTACTTTTTTCTGGTTAGCTAATTTTTTAAAAGCTGCTCTATATTCACTAAAAAACATCCCCGCGCTAATATCCACCAAAGCCACCATTGCGCCTTTATCCTGAATACGTGAGATAATAGCTTTTAAATTCTTAACTGTATCCTCCTTAGGAATCTTCTTAAGAAAATCATTACCGCAAAACTCTACGATAACTAACCGCGGGTTTTTAAGCAAAACGTCATTTTCTAACCGCTCTAAAGCAGCAAAAGTAGTATCCCCATCAACACCAGCATTAATCACCGGCAACTTAACCATTTTTCTTAAAGCTGCTGGATAATCCTCTCCGGGATTGGCCCCATAGCCAAAGGTAATGCTATCTCCAAAGCAAATAATATTTGCGCCTCGGGCATCGAGGTTTTTAATCTCAGGCTTAAAACACCCAACCAAAAAAATACCAAATATGATTAAAATATATTTTAATTTATTCTTTTTCATATCTTTGCCTCAATTGCCCACAAGCAGCATCAATATCCTGGCCCCGCTCTTTTCTTAAAGTAACATTGATTCCGGAGTTAAATAGCTTATTTTTAAACCAAAGCACCTCTTGCCCGGTAGGAGGCAGAATCTTTAATTCTGGTATAGAGTTTGCGGGTATCAGGTTAACCTTAGCTAATCTTAAATCTTTCAAAAGAGTAACTAATTTTTCCGCGTTTGATGCATCTGAATTAAAACCTTTGATTAAAATGTACTCAAAAGTAATCTGACGATTTGTTTTAGCAATATAATCATGGCAACATTTAATCAAATCTGCTAAAGGATATTTCTTATTTATCGGCATAATTTGCGAACGTAATTTATCTTCAGCAGCATGCAAGGATACAGAAAGTTCTACCTGTAAATCTTCTTGCACAAGCTTTTCTATGCCCGGGATAATCCCGCAAGTCGAAATAGTTATACGCCTGGCGCCAATATTAAAACCCTGCGCGGAGTTAATTATTCGAATTGCTTTAAGTACAGAATCATAATTATCCATAGGCTCGCCTGTACCCATGAATACGATATGGGTTAAACCTGCCTCTTGCGCGTTATTCTTTAAATAAAGCACTTCATCTAAAATTTCACCTACGCTTAAATTTCGTTTAAAACCCCCTATACCGCTTGCGCAAAACTTGCAACCGAATTTACAGCCTACCTGCGAAGAGATACAGCCAGTGGCTGCGCAGCGGCGCGTACCGGCCCGTCTGATAAGGCCGGGTGCCCGCTTTCCAAAAGGTATATTTACAGCCTCAACGAAATTTTCATCCTTAAGCTTGAAAAGAAATTTGGTTGTTCCGTCGCTGGATTCCTGTAAATCCGCAATCTCTAATCCTAAAATATAAAACTCTTCTGC
>JAKLQX010000003.1 GCA_022013085.1 Candidatus Omnitrophota bacterium
CTTGTATATTCTTTCCGTACAGTTTAAATAACTCTTTCTCTTGTTCGTGATCACGACCATCTAATGTGTTAACAATATGCAAGTATTGCCTTTCAATTCCCTGTTCTTCACAAACCTTATCTAAGTCGAGAATTCTATCTACAATAAATGGGACCGTTTCCAATAAATGGGACCGTTTCTATTTTTTAATGCTACGAAAAATAGAAACGGTCCCATTATTCACACACAATTACGCCATAAATAGTTAAGGGACAGTCCCCTGCGGGGACAGTCCCTTTTTATAAAATGCCGAGAGAGGGAATCGGACCCCCCACGCCGGCCTTTTCAGGGCCGCGCTCTACCACTGAGCTATCTCGGCTAAATGCTTTTGCTATATTGTACACAGATTCCCCAAAAAGAAAAGAGAAAAATACGGGAAAATTGGGAAAATACGGGAAACTCTTATCTCACACCGGTAATAATCTTCACAAAAATATCCTGGGCCATCTCTATGTTGGGGAAGTGGTATTTACGCGCAGAGACCCTGACCCGGGTGGTCGCCTGAGTCAGGCGGACTAATTTTATCCAAACTTTACTCGACTGCGCCTCTAATTCAATATAACCGGTATTGGCATTTTCCTGCAGGATTGTGCCATAAGCGCTGGCAACACTCAAGGCCGAGCCCCAGAGCGCCTCATAATTCTTATCCGTATCCCCTTGCACAGTATCCTTGCTTACCCCATATGCGCCCAAACCGCCTGCGGCTGCCCCGATAATCAGAGGCGCACATCCACAAATTAATGACAGAAAACATAAGCATAGGGTAAATGCAAAACACTTTTTCATCTTGGCTCCCTTTTTGAAAAAACTTTAATAAAACAGAAAATAGTCAGGCCGATAATTAATCCCCAGGAAAAAATCAAAAAAATCCATCCTCCTAATTTCACCTCTACTACCCTCCCCTATTTAGCTTTCTACGCCGCCAGGCAATCTTTACTAAAACCGCCAGGATTATAAATACCAGCAATAAACCCAAGCGTGTACAAAAAATAAACGGCTTATTTACGCCGGATACATTTTTCATCATGATTATCGGCAGCCACTCTTGCGCAAACCACATGCCTAAGATAATAAATAAGAATAACGGCGTGATATACTTAATGATAAATTTATAAACCTTAGGTATCGCCATATCCGCGCCCTGATGGATCTCCTCCCAGGCTTTATCCATACCAAATACCCAGGCAAATAATATGGTCTCAATGGTGGCAAAAACTACCAGAAAAAATGTGCCGCCCCAAAAGTCCAATTCATCAACTACTCCCCGGCCCAGGAAAAATATTGCCGGCTGGCACAAGATGAACGAAACTATACCAAATATGGAAACTGCCCGTTTACGGTTAATATTGAACTCATCCTCTAGGAATGCCACTGCCGGCTGCGCCAAAGAAACCGAAGAGGTTATCCCGGCTAAGAATAATAAAAAAAACCAAAAAAAACCAAAAAGCTGCGGCCAGGGTAATTTATTCAAAACTAGCGGCATAGTTACAAAACCTAAATTAAATACCCCGGACTGCGCAATTAATTTAATATCCACCGGCCCAAAAAATACAAATGCCGCCGGAATAATTATGCTGGCCCCCAGGATAACTTCGGCAACTTCATTAGTCACCGAGGCGGTAAGCCCGGAAAGCACAACATCATCGGCTTTCTTCAAATAACTGGCATAGGTAAGAATTACTCCGATACCCACACTTAAAGTGAAAAATATCTGTCCAGCTGCCTCCAGCCAGACTTTAGCCGACTTGAGCGCGGAAAAATCCGGATTCCATAAAAAACCAAATCCCGCGGAAACATTCCAACCCGGCCTGCTTAAATCCGGCACCCCTAAGGTAAACACTCTGATCATCAGCACTAAGCCAAAAATAAACAATAGCGGCATCGCCCACTTACAGAGCTTTTCTATCCCCCCTTTTATTCCATAAAAAATTACCCAAACATTCAATAAAAAAGTAATTAAAAAGAAGGTGTAGGCGGTTCCTATACTATTAAAATACTGATTCTTCTCTAACCCCTGAAAACCGATCAAAAAGCTGCGCAAAGAATGCTGATCCAGGAGAGTGGTATACCTGCCGGTTAAAGCAAAGAAGCTGTAAGCCAGAGTCCAGGATTCAATAAAGATATAATAGATGAAGATAACCAGCGGGCCAAATATTCCGATGACTCCGAAATATTTAATAAAGCGGTTTTTCTGCCAGAGGCTATGGAATATTCCGGGGGCAGTGCCGTGCTCAAACCCTCCTCCGTAACGGCCCAGAGTCCATTCAATCCACATCAGGGGTATTCCTAAAAGCAACAGAGAAATAAAATAGGGGATCATGAACGCTCCCCCGCCGTTAGCCGCAGCCTTAGCCGGAAAACGCAGGAAATTTCCCAGGCCAATGGCTGAACCCGCCACCGCCATAATAATTCCCAGACGCGACCCCCAGCTATCCCTCTTTTTTTTCTGCGCCATCATTTTACTGCATCGATTTAAGCGCTTCCTGGATCAATGGCAATACGCCCTCAGCTTCTTCTTTCACCAGGCGCCCAAGCTTGGCGAAAGCATATTCGCCGTTCCGATCCTTTACCTCTCTGACGATTTGAATCTTTTTAGGGCCCTTGTTATAAGAATAAACACTGACCACAATTTTACCGGAATCATTCTCCCAAAACCGCGTAAACACCTGCGTATCCAAACTGCTATCGTAGGGCATTATTCCTCCTTAGTATTTTAAAACTTCTTTCCGTGCCGATAAGCACGGGTTTTATTATATTCAATTTTCTTTAATAACGCTTTTTCCAGGTCTATTTTTCGCGAGCCGCAATAATCGAATATGCGGATACAGCAGTCTGCCAATTCCTCCGCCAGATTATTTTCTTTATCGTGGCTGCGCATTGCCTCCAGGGCCTCGGATAATTCCGAATGCATCAGCGCGATCAACTCCCCGTCATTACGCGTATCATCCCACCAACCCTTGCTTTTAGCAACGCGATGGCATTCTTTGATCAAATCACTAATTGCCAGTTTCTTCTTTAACATCAGCTTTATTCTCCTTCTGGTTAGGGCTTGCCGGAGACAAGCCGCTAAAAATCCTGCTTGCGATTTCTTCTTTAGCGTACATACTGGGGCTAGATACTTCAATCAAGGTGCTGACTTTTGATTCTTCAGTAAAAAATATTCCTACAGGGGTAGTGTCTGTGGAAGAAAAATAAATAGCGATCATCTTTTTCTCAAGATCCTCTGCATAAATACTGGATTCTTTATCTTTCATATTCAAGATATCCTTAACTTTAACATAGCAGTCATTATATCCCAGGGCAAAAGTTTTCTTCAGGGCATCCTTGCGCTTTTCTTCTAAGACCTGCGTAGATACGCCGATAAAACCTTTCCCCATCTCTTTGACTGTTGCGCAGCCTGACAAAACCATAATTAGTAAATAACATACAGCGATCGAAACAAAACGTTTATTCATTTATGGCTCCTCATTTTTCCCCAGCCTCCGGCGCTTGGGGAAAAATGACCCCGAGCTCCCGCGAGGGGGAAATACTATATTATTTAATTTTAATCATTCATTGACCAACTGCCAAATCCTCGCTAAATGTTTACGCGCCTCAGCCTCTCCGCGCTTGGCAAATTCATCCGCCTTATGCAGTTCCAGCCAGAATAAACCTGTCGTATCCGGATGTAAAACAATATCCGCCAATTCACCCTCACGCCTGGCGACCTCAGACTGCAAGACTTCAACACTACTAAAAATAATATCTACAATGTTAAAGTTAAAAAAGTTCTTTAGCCGTCCAAGCAAACCCGGGCGGCTGGTTTTCTGAATCTCCACGCCAGGCTCCGGCGGAACTCCTTCTTTTAGTTTTTTTAGCTGATTTAAAATATCCTCCCGGGAGGGAGTGACATTGACGGCGATAATCTTTTTAACCCCCATCTGCATTAAAGGCTCAGTGGGCAAAGGATAGGTCACCCCGCCGTCAAAAAGCACCTCTTCTTTGAACTTAAAAGGCGCGAACACCCCCGGCATGGAACAAGAAGCCATTATAGCATCAACCAAGAGCCCTTTGTCTAAAATCTTCGGTTCTTTCTTATGCACATCACTGGCAATTATCTTTAAGGGAAGTTTTACATCATAAAAAGTTTTATCTCCCAGGTGCTTCTTTAAAAACCGGTACAATTTATTGCCTTTGATAAAACCCAGGCGCGGAAAAGTTATGTCGATCAAGCCCCAAATATGCTTGGGCTCTTTAAACTCCCGCAGGATCTCTAAGATTTCACCGCTGCTTTTACCGACAGCCCAGAGGCTGGCAATGAGCGCGCCGATACTGGAGCCGACGATGATATCCACCGGAATATTTTCTTCCTCGATAACCTTTAATACCCCCAGATGGCAAAAACCATACCCTACCCCTACTCCCAGCACTAAACCCACCAGGCAATCCCCTAACTGCCGGGCAATCCGCCTGACTGCCTGGGAATATTCGCAATCCGGCGCATCAATAATTAACCGGGCTGGCGCGTCAAATTTTATCTTAGGAATAGTAGCGAAAATATCCTGGCCCAGGATTTCTGACTGGTCGCTATGGCCGATCTTGGATAATTTATATTCATTAATAATGGTCTTGATTTTACCCGGATCAAAATTAAAATCTTTTTTCAAGCGGCTGATCAGGTTATTCGTACGTTTTAAATCGCAAGCATCCGGGCTGCTCAATATATGGATTAAGTCGCTTTGATTAAGCATGCTGATGATCGAACGATCCATCGCCGCAGGCAAATCTAAAATAATGTAGTGGTAGTCATTAACCAGAATACTTAATATTTCAATTAACCTTTTAAGGCAGGAATCATTATCCTCCTCATAATAAAAACAGAGCAGTTCAATACCAAAGTTATTTTTTAAGATAAGATCTTTGGGCAGGACATGAATATCGGCCTTGCTGGATAAATCAAATACCGGCGGCTGCTGGATTTGGAGCTTTTGCGGCAAAGTATGGATCTTGCCTTTAGCTAAAATATCCAAAACAATTACCGATTTATGCGTTTCACGATTAAGGCTGAGCGCGAGATTCAAGGCATAAACTGTTTTTCCTGCCTGGGCATAAGAGCTAAATACCGAAATAACCGTACTCTCAAAAATTTTTTTCTGATGGATGTCTTTGCGCTTAAGCCGCCGGCTTAAGGAGCGGCTTAAATCAATGGCCAAATGCGGGATACTCTGCAGCAGGGGGTTGAAATCATCTTTCTGAATCACCAGAATAGCACAATCATTCATTGCTTCGCTAGTGACCGAATGTGTTTCATTAGTAAGCAAAGAAATAATGCCGAAATATTTACCCCGGTGCAAATATTCTAAAATTAATTGGTTACCGTCTTTATCCTTAGTGTAAATTTGCACCCTTCCCGAAATAATACAATAAAAAGCGCTGGGGGCAGAGCCTTCTTCGTAAATAATTTGGCCTTTGCGGTATTCAATAACCTGGCTTTTGGCATTAATTATAGCCAACTCTTTTTTGCTCAAACCCGCAAAAAATGACAGCTCGCTGATAATAAATTCTTTATTTTCCGGGTTCATTTAAATTTCACCGCTTTTAAAAACTTCCGCCAGTTTCATTGCGCTGGCTTTAATCGTGCGTTTATAATTTTGATAATCCACATGCACCAGGCCAAAACGGGGGGCAAAACCCTTATCCCACTCAAAGTTGTCTATCAGCGACCAATAAATATACCCTAAAACTCTAACCCCTCCGCCGATAGCCCGCTGTAACTGCTCCAGATGCTCACGAATATAATCCCATCTTAAATCATCATCTTCAGTACAGATACCATTTTCAGTGATCAAAACTGGCAGATTATACCTCTTGGCGGTAATCAGTAACTTAAACAATCCTTCCGGATAGATATCCCAGCCTAAAGAATTTTTACGCAACGGGTAGTGATTATCTTGACAGGTCCGCAGCAATAAATCCCTGATCCGCCAGCTGCGCGCATCCACCAGGTTCCGGCCGTAATAATTAATTCCGATGTAATCCAGGGTTTTGGCGCGCAGGAGTGTATCGATAAAATAAAAATTATATAATTTATTCCGCAGGTAGGCGGCCAATTTATTTTTTAATGTCGGCTGGCAAATCTCAAAGGCCTGTAAATTAGCCGCGATACTAACCATCGGACGGGCTAAGGCCTTTTGACGATAAATTTTGTGTATTATCCGGTAAGCTTTAATATGCGCTTGGGCTAAATTCAGGGTTACTTTAGCAGTCTTAAATAATGAACACTCTCCGGGAGGCCAAGCACCTAAGAGATAAGCATGTGAAGAATAAACCAGCGGCTCATTGATGGTTATCCAGAATTTTACCTGGCCGGCAAACTCTCTGACTATTTTATCTACAAAACGCAAAAAATACCTTTGCAGCTTGAATTTAGCCCAGCCGCCTTTTTGGCTAAACCAGATAGGATTGGTAAAATGATGCAGGGTAACTATCGGCTCTATTCCTTTACTCTTTAAATCCGCAATAATTTTACGGTAGTGCTCGATCTCTAAAGGCTGGAAGTTCCCCTCAGACGGCTCGATCCGGCTCCATTCTATGGAAAAACGGTGACAGTTATGATTAAGTTGTTTAGCGATGGCGAAATCTTCTGCGTAAAGTTCATAATGCTTGCAGGCTGAATGGGAAGCTTCTTTTAAAAAATGGCCCTGCTCAGCTTGCCACCAGTCGTTATAAATATTCTGGCCCTCAACCTGATGCGCCGAAGTTGCTGCACCCCAAAGAAAGGCTTGCGGAAATTTATGCATATAGGGTTATATTATAGCACCGGAAAAAAGATAATCCCAACATAAAATGCTGGGATTATCTTTAAACAAAACTGTTCTCCCCGGATAGAACTTTCAGGCTAGCGTTTAACCGGCTTAACTGCCGTCGTACTAGAATACTTACTCATCGCTTCCCAGGTTTTTGGGCCGACCCTGCCATCAACTTTTAAACCATTTTCCTTCTGGAAATCCTCGATAGACTTCTTGCTCTTCGGGCCAATATTTCCGTCGATTTTACCAACATAGAAACCCGCGTTCTTTAAAGCCGTCTGGATTTCAATACCCGTCGGTTTATACGGGCCTGCGGGCGGTAAAGGCAACAGTTCTTTAGCCTGAGCAGCTGCACTTGCATTAGTAGTTAAAATTTTAGTTTCTGGAGCTTTGAGATCCGGCGCAGCCTGAATAGGATTATCCGCCATACTTAAAGATTCCATGGTAATAGGTTGCAACTCCTCATCCTGCGGCTTTTTACTACAACCAGATAATGCTGCTAAAACTAAAACCGCTATACCAAAATTCAATAACCTCTTCATACCTCTCTCCTCTCTATATTTTATCAAATTGATTATTATGACGTTTTGTTGTTTTTAAATTATCGGGATTTATTCACCTCCCTGACTGCCTACGGCAGCCCTGCCTGCCGGCAGGCAGGCTTATCAATGTTAATTTTAACAAAATATAAAAATAAATCAAATGAAATTTAATGACTTTCAACAGTAGGGGAGGTTTAAACCTCCCCTACTGTATAGCAGTACATTGTTAAAAAATATTCTTCTTCCCGATTATTTTTAAAAACTGTCTTTATGTAACTTTTGTAAATACATAACTTACGTCATTCCAATGCGTTGCGTCAAAATTCTGCTTGATTTTTATTCCTAACCCCTGCTATTATATACCTATACGAACAATTATTCCACCAATAACAAGGAGCAACGCTATGGCTCATTTTAACGCTCGCTTACGTTTTATCGATCAATTTCTCGCGCGCTTCCAGCCTGTATTTTCAAATACTCAAATGTCCGCTTTACGCGGCCTGGTCTACGGCATGTTCTTTGACTACAAACGATTGTCTCTATCCGCCATCGCTCGAAGAACAAACATTCATTATCAAAAACTCCAGTACTTCTTCTCTGATTCTTCCTGGAATATTAATAAACTCAATGATGTCCGCCTTAATATCCTTCAAAATCAATCAACCACACGCGCTACGCCCAACGGCGTCTTCGCCCTTGATGATACCGGCTGCCCTAAGCCTTATGCCCATAAAACCGAAGGCGCTGGATTTCAATACTGCGGTTCTTTAGGCCGTCAGGAAAATTGCAATGTCGCCGTCGCTTCCTGTTTTGTCTCCAACAGCAAACACTTCCCGATCAATTTTAAATCTTATATTCCCGTACAAGGACAACCGCCTGAAAATTTTAAAAGTAAACCTGATCTGGCCAAAGAACTGATTAGCGAAGCTGTGGCTAAAAACATCCCGTTTAGCGCTATTGTCTTCGACGCTTGGTACACTTCCTCTGAGATGATTGAATTCATTGCCTCAAAAAATTTAGTTTTCGTCGCGGAAACAAAAATTAACCGCTCCATCTATTTTGCCCATCCCAAAACTAAACAACAATCATATATGCGCGCTGAGGAAATTATTCCCTTGATTAAACAATTCTACGCCCACCGCCTAAAACATGTTGAAGTTTTTCAAGAAAACGGTAAAGTTAAACACCTCTTCACTTATACCATTAAATCCAAGCTCAAGGATTGTTCTACCCCTCTTCAAATCTTCTTTATATTTGACAAGTGGAGCGATACCGATGAAAAAGATACGCATATCTTAATTACCAATAACCCCGCAATGTCCGTTAAAACTGCCGTTGATACTTATCTTTTGCGTTGGGGTATTGAAGAATCTTTCCGTGAACTTAAAGACAACTTCTGTTTTGATCAGTATCAAGTCCACGACCAAGAACAGATCCAACGTCATTGGATTATTTCATTCTTAGTCTGGTCTTTGACCTACTGGATTAAACAGAACGCTTGTCTCTCCAAAATACTCCAAGACTCACCCGCTTCCCTCGGACAATGCAAAGAGGCCATTGCGGCTCTGATCATCATTGATTCTACCTGTCTCTTATCAAAGAACAAAGCTATCGCTGAAACCTTAAAAATTAAATCTCAAAGGCTTATCCAGCGGCTTGAAAATTAACAAAGTCCTGGCATTCATTTTAAATTCCTTTCCCCGTCTTCCAATTAATCTTGGACGGGATCCCACCCGAAACCTAAGTTACAGGCGGGACAAAATTTTTTTAAAATCGACATTCTCCTTAATCAACTTTTCTACCGCGTCGATTTTATCCTTATCACAAGGCCTGATCTTTACCGTAATATCATGCACACAAGTCGCCACATCATAGGTATCAGATTTAGCTAAGAGCACCGGGATGTTCGCCTTAACTAAAAGCTCCATGATCGGCGGTTCCGGAGTGATGCCACAGGTTAAAACTATTCCGCAAACCTTTAATTTCTTATTACCGGAGTCGCGAAAACAACTCAGCGCAATCATAATCATATCTTCCCGGTCGCCGGGAGTAATCATCAGGCTATCTTCACTGATATAGCGCTCAGCATCACGCGGCTCCATGGCCGCAACAATCACCTTGGCCACCGAGCGTTCCAAATATTCACCTCCGCAAAGAACTTGGAAATCTGTTTCTTCTAAAACCTGTTCAATGGTTGGCCGGGCCAACATGGGGTCATAAGGCAGCACTCCTAAAACCTGGATCCCTTTTCTCTCCAAGCCTTTTCTTACCAACCGATTGATTTTATCAAACTTATTTGGTAAAACTTTATTTACAATTACCCCTAAAACCTTAACCCCCTCTTTCTCAAAAAGAGCCTTATTTAAAATAATCTCATCAATCGGCCGGCCCACCCCTCCGGAAGAGATAATAATTACTTTCGAACCTAAAAGCTTGGCCACCGTAGCGTTAGAATGATCAAATACCGATCCCACTCCGGCATGCCCCGTGCCTTCAATAACCACCAACTCCTTATCTTTAGAAATTCTGCGAAAAGCATCTTGAATCTGGTTAGTAATATTTTTTTTATCCGGCTTGTTAATATATTTTTCGGTAAAACCTCTTTCTACTGCAATCGGGCTCATATCTTTAAGCCCGCTTTTTATTCCGCAAACCTTTTCAATAAGAATAGAATCCTCGTCAATCCTTAAACCCTCTTCCTCCAGATAACGCTGGCCTATGGGTTTGATAAACCCCACCTTACCGAATTTTTGCTGTAAGTTCCGGATTATCCCCAAAGAGACCGTTGTCTTGCCGTCATTTTGTTTAGTGGCGGCAATAAAAATCTTGCGCATTAAAAATTTTCCTCTATTTTACGTTTCAAATCCGGCTTACTGGCTCCGCCCACGAGCTGATTCATAACCTTGCCCTTTTTAAAGAATATAATTGTGGGTATAGACATTACTCCATATTTAGTAGCGATCTTGGGACTGGCGTCAACATCCACTTTACCAATCTTCATCTTGCCCGCGTATTCTTTAGCCAGCTCATCAATTAAAGGTGCAATCGTCTTACAGGGGCCGCACCAGGCAGCCCAAAAATCCACCAAAACCGGCAAATCCGATTCCAACACTTCCTTCTTAAAATTAACATCCGTAAAATGATGCGTACTCATAACAGTACATTGTTAAAAAATATTCTTCTTCCCGATTATTTTTAAAAACTGTCTTTATGTAACTTTTGTAAATACATAACTTACGTCATTCCAATGCGTTGCGTCAAAATTCTGCTTGATTTTTATTCCTAACCCCTGC
>JAKLQX010000032.1 GCA_022013085.1 Candidatus Omnitrophota bacterium
AATAAGATCTCTATAAATAGACTTAAAGAAGTTCAAGACGAATTAAATGATAGACCAAGAAAAACGCTTGGTTTTTATACACCTCATGAAAAATTCTGTGAAGTGTTGCGTTAGCATTTTGAATCTACCGTCTACGCTGGTTAAACAAGTATTTTTTGTAATAGGTTGAACAAGTAACCCGTAATTATAATACCCAGGGCAGTTATGCCAAAGAAAATGGCTATTAATTTTAGCTTCATTACCCTTCTTAACATGATTGCTTCAGGAAGGCTTAATGCAGAAACTGCCATCATAAAAGCTAAGGCAGTACCCAATGGAAAACCTTTCTGAAATAAAACTATTGCCATAGGAAGTATCGCAGCGCAACTACCATATAAGGGAACGCCTACTAAAGTAACAATAGGCACTGAGAATAACCCTGCTTTACCAATAATTTTTTGGACTGCTTCCTGAGGTATATAATTATGAATCAAAGCTCCAATTCCAACGCCAACTAACACCCAAATCCATAATTTCCTTATAATCGATAACGCTTCATTAACACCAAAAACCAATCTATCTTTAAATCCCTGATACTTTATCTTTTTGTTAAAAATATCCACATCAGGCGTAATCATATCCTGTACGATATACCTTTCTAACCGCATATGCCCTAAAATAATCCCTGAAACTACGCCTATGATGACACCGCTAATAACATAAGCCAGCGTAATCTTCCAACCAAAAAACCCAAACAACAAAACTACAAGATATTCATTTATAATTGGGGAAGTAATAAGAAAAGAGAACGCTATCCCTAATGGTATTTGCGCCTCAATAAAGCTGAAAAAAATCGGAATTGATGAGCATGAACAAAAAGGCGTAGCTGCGCCAAATAAAGCAGCAAACAAGTTTCCAAATCCTTTGCTTTTATTTAACCATTGTTTGATTTTTTGCTGTGGCAAAAATGTCCTTAAAAAACCAATACCAGTTATTAAAACAAAGAGTAATAATATAATCTTTATTGAATCATAGAAAAAGAAATTAATCACCCCTGCCAATTTTGATTGAGCGGGAAACCTTAACACACCGTAAATAAACCAATCAACGATTAACTGCAGCATGATTTTTTCTCTGATTTATTCTCACCGCCACAACAGGAGTTAGCTTTTGCTTTTTCTTGCATTTTCTTATCCAATTTATCAATTAACCTAGCAAAGAACCCTTTTTTTACCTCTTTTTGGCCAGCCATATCTTTCATTTGCTCCTCCTTTTGATTTTACAGCAACCACCTTCAATCCTAATCACCTTTATATTCACTAAACCATCTGTTACTTTTTTTCTTGCTGATGCCACAATACGCGAAAATGTCGGGCGAGATATATGCATCAACTTTGCCGCATCTATTTGTTTCAACTCGCAAAGATCCGCCAGGCGAATAGCTTCAAACTCGTCAAGAGCAAGATAAACATCCTTAAGCTTACTAAGCGGCTTGCAGCGCGGCTTAAAACACCTCTCCCCTGGAACACATTTTACCCATCTCGTCTTTTTAGGCCGCAAATCTAACTCCTTTAGTTATGGACATATGTTCATAACAAGTTTAGCACAATTTTCGCATGTGTCAATAATATTATATATTAAAAGCAAAAGTACTTGTAGAGCGTTAAAAGACATAATATAATACAAACAGATTACATAGTTCATTAAATTACGACAAATATAGAAAGGACGCATGCGCACGATAAAGATTAAAAAAACAAAATTCCTAGAGGTCGTATTAATATCAATATCTGTTTTATTTCCTATCTCAGTCAATTCATACGCACAAGATCAAACGCAAACATCCCCTAATTACCGTCAAGAATTAAGAAAGGTAATAGCCGAGAAAGAAGAATTCCTTCCCCAAGAATTAGATTCTTATGTGCGTTATATGCCTTCGCGTGGAGCGGGCTCGCAATCGGGAAAAATCGGGATTACGGATTCCGCAGCAGAATATAGCTATGAAATCAAGGCTTTTGGTGAACTGCCGATTCAATTTGCAGTAGGCTCCAGGTATATCGGAATAGAAAATTCTACTGCAGTAAAATTACCTGCGCATTTAACTTCTACCGTTTTTGGCGTAGAAACTACGCTTCCGTTTTTTAATTTCGATAAAACCTACCTTACTATAGGAGTTGCCCCGTCATTTTTCTCGGATAATTGGAATTTTCGCACCTCGTCTTTTAGCCTTATGCAACGTTATTTTTTAATTTATCAACCAACTGATAAATGGGTCTTTGTTTGCGGAGTAGAGTATAACCCACGTTTTAGAGATCCGGTTTCGCCGATTCTAGGTTTTATCTATAAACCAAATGATAGGCTTGCTTTTAATATTGTTCCGGAAAGCCCAGAAGTTTCTTATTTACTAAACGATAAACTTACGGTTTTTATCCAGGGCGACTCAACAAGCAATGAATATAGAGTAACTAAGGATAATCTTAAAAATGTGGTTTTAAATTATAACGAAATGCACTTAGGCGCGGGTATAAGATGCAAAGGGAATAAAAATATTACAGGATCGTTTACTGCCGGCGGGGTGTTCAATCGAACTATCAAGTACCGCCAAGATAGCTTGGGCAAGGTTACGGTTAAGAACGGTTTCTATACTGAATTATCCTTGGTTGTGACTTTGTAGTTTTAATAAAAATAGCCATGATTACGTTAAATAATCATGGCTATTTGCCTCTCTTATACTACTAAGATCTCTGCTTTTAACGACCTTCGTTCTTACGCTTTGAATAACAATCTTTGCAATATATCGGACGGTCATCTCTAGGTTTAAAAGGGACTTCGCATTCTTTCTTACATTCTGCGCAAATCGCCTTGTGCATCTCCCGTGGCCCTCCGCTGTATCCACCGCCACCTTGATATCCCATGTTTCCTCCTTTTGTTTTTGTTAAAGACTTTAAATGATTATAAGACTTTAGAAAAAGAATTCAAGTATTTCTTTATACTACAGAAGTGCCCTCATCAGATACCTGCCCAGGCTCAAGTTTGACCCCTATTGTTTCTTTCTCCAGTTTTTTTTGTTTCTTTTCCTCTTTTTTCTTTTTCTGTGTTAATTCTTTCTGATACTTTTTATATGAATAATTATCTCTTGCCAACATATCCTCCTTTTATCTTAACCCATCACGCATAACAACAACTACTATACTACAATATCAAGCTTATTCTGGGCTACGTTTTGCCGTGTTAAGATTGGTAACTCTTATGGCTTTAAGCCCGCTTAATCCATCATCATAATAAGTAACTGTGACTGGATCAGATTGCTCAATATCAGAAAGAGATATCTGTCCCGCACCGCAGGTAAGCTTAGCATCACTAGGAACAATTATATCTATCTCATCCGCATTGGAACTGTAAAGATCAAAATAACGCACAGTAATAATTGATTTTACCCAATCTGTATCCGTCACTGTTCCAGAGATAGTTTTTCGATTATCATCAGATGCCCAGCCAAAAGTTGTTATCGTGCAACTAAGAATAAAAAGAGCTACATAAAATATCCGAGGGTTCAACATAACTTCTCCTTTCAATTAAGTATTGTTATATTAAAATATTATATATGTATTGGCTTATTTTTACAATAATTTAATTAACTACCTCGGGATAACTAATCTGAGCTACCAATATCCTCGTTCCATAATTCTGGCTTGGCCTTAATAAAATCTGACATCAGGCGGATACATTCTTCGTTCTGCAATACCTCAACCTTAACTCCGCGCAAACGAAGCCATTCCTCCTCGCCCATAAAAGTACGGTTCTCGCCAACAACCACCTTTTGGATGCCGTAAAGAACAATCGCACCGCTACACATCGGGCAAGGTGAAAGCGTGGTGTACAAAACTGACGCTCGATAAACCTGCGCCGGTTGTCTCCCGGCATTTTCCAACGCATCCATCTCGCCATGCAAGATAGCACTTCCTTGCTGCACCCGTTGATTATGGCCACAGCCGATAATCTTATCATTATAGACGATCACCGAACCGATGGGAATCCCGCCTTCTGTTAATCCCTTTTTCGCTTCTTCAAACGCTGCTGCCATGAAAATATCCATCTGTTTCCTCGCAATTTAATTAGTGTATCCGATTTAAGAATAATAACTTACTTCTTATTGAAAACGCGGTTTTTCATAACCATCGTATAGCCGCATCCTCCCGTGTCTTTAATTTTAAGAGGTAGGCGGTCTGCATCTTGACTAATCCAGATTTCAAACTTATGCGGCGAGCTAGTAAAATGATAAGCTTTAAACTTTCCTGCGGGTACCACAATTTCATCAATAGACACAAGAGAAATTTTATAAGTACTCGGCAGATAAACAGTAAAAGACCATCCTGGTTCTAAAACATCTATAGTGCGCAGATAAAATGGAAGCAGGATTGCATTATTAATTGGCCCGGCTGCCTGAAAACTATATTCATTGACTAATCTTTTATCTACGTACTTTTTGATATGTAAAGAAAAGGTTTCAATAGTATATTCTTCAACTAAATACTCTTTGCTAAAGAAAAACGATATATCTCGCTGGACTCTTTTTGGCAATAACATCTTGGGTTCACAATATATTTTCTCTAGATCGCTAAAACCTATAGTATCGGTTTTAAACGTAACTAACTTTACTGCTTTGCCCTCAAGAACAACAATCCCCATGTCGTTATACTCAGCAGTACCTAGAGGCGATATTGCGTATGTAATCTTTTCCCCGGTATAATCAGTAGCTGTAGCTACTTTAAGCCAACTTACTAGAATCAGCAAAAAAACAACCTGAGCGAAAAATCTTTTTTTAAAATAAATAATTTGTATCATACCTTTGATACGCTCTCTCGCGCTTTTTTTCGTTTCATCATAAACCAAAACGTAATAAAATAGAATGCTACTGCTAACGCCAAACCCATGATTAGGCTACCAATAAAAAGAGGATAATAAAAATTCAGTATGGTCTTATAAGAGAAATGTTTAAAGGTTTGCCATTTAAGCGGTGGGTAATTATTACCGAAAACCATCCTCCCTATGTTATACCCTCCCCAGGTAATAAAAGGAAACGTGAGAGTTGTAGAAATATTAGTGCCGAGTAAAATAGCGAATTTATTAACACGCCTGATTAATAATGCCGCGATTATAACCATAATCGTATGGAAACCATACAATGGTGTTATGGCAATAAATACACCAATGGCAACACCTAATGCGATCTCAGAAGGCGAGTTATTAAGCCTTAAAAGTCGAAGAAAACGTTCCTTTAATGTCAGTTTTTCCAAGGAATCCCTCTTAAAATTGTTTACCAAAAACATAAAAATTAATCTCTTTCCCTAGATACGGTTTGAGGTAACCTCTCTTACCCTGGAAAAGAATTGTGAAGCCATTTTTGATAAAGAAATTTTTTCCACTCTCTGAAAAAGTACCAAAATGCACTCCGCCTACCCGCTGATCTTTTAAATACGCTTCAAAAGTTTTAATAAGCCTCTCTCCGATTCCGCCCGCCCTATAACCTGATTTAATATTAATGTGTAGCATCGCGGGAAATTTTTTTGAAAAATCTGGTACGAAAAACTCCCCCTTACAGGCGCTCTTTAAACAATAAAATAAAAATCTTAAATTTACAATATTAAAAAAAACTCTTCTTCGCAGAGTTCTCCAGATTAAACAAGGAAAAATCTTTTTGCTACTAATACGCTCCATAGCAGAAACATCTTTTGTCCCTATTATATACCCCACTACCCGGTTTCCCGCGATAGCGACAAAACAAGATTCAGGTTCATAATCAGTGTAATACAATGTAAAAGCATCAGCGAGAACCTCGTTGTCTGAAAAAACTACGCCTTGTTCCAGTTCATGAAAAGCAGTTTCGCAACTAATACGGCGCAGATCTTCTCTGTCGCAAGGAAGGAATTTCCTAATACTTACAGAATCAAACCTATCCATTAAATATCCCAAAGCGTGTCTATAAATTCCATCAAATTTATTGTCCTGCCTTAATCTTGGCGTAATTATTTTTCCAATACCAAGCGGGGAATTTAAGAGTAAAAAGAAATAGGATGATCATAAGCGGCCAGCTGGCAAGCATATCAATTAATCCGACAATTTTTAAATTAGAAGCTTTTAATAATACTAAGACTAGCGCAAACAGTATATAGACGATTGCCCAGACAAAAGTAACTATTCTCCAGGCTTTTCCGTAATACGCCGAGCGTAGGATTTCCTGCGGCATTTGCGCGCTAGCAGAATCAGCAAACATTTGCATCAGTGAACGCTTAAATAAAAGCGACGCCATAAAAACAGCTCCCAGAATTAAATTATCCAATGCCAACACATACAAATACATCATAGGATTTCTTTCGGCAAGCACCACGATAATACGCGCCATAATCATAATTACGGCAAAAATGGCAAAGAAATTCATCTTGTGAGTTCTTACTTGGTGTAGATAAAATACCCCAACACACCAGGCTACGGCTATAGATCCCCAGAGAAAAGGCATGCCATGGCGCACGCCATAAAGAAAAAACACCTTCGGGATTAAAAAACCTAAAAACATATCCTTCCAGGGGAAATTTTCTTTAAAACTTTTCCATGTTGATCCAGGCTTTTTATCCGTCATTTAACGCTCCTTTTTTACCACGATTCGTTCGCTCCTTTTGAATATTCGTCTTCCGGAATAAGCAGTTTGTCCAGCTCCGCCTGAAGGTTAGCTGATATCTTGCGTTTTAAAACTATTTCTGCGCCTGCCTGCCGCAACAACTCTTTATAGCGGCTTAGAATTAGTTCGAACTCCGGGCTATCCGAGGTAAGTAGCGGCCCCTGGCTCCTGTAGATCTGCGCAATGATGTCAGCCTTGTTGTTGCGAATATCGCGCTCGCACGCCAGCTGTAAAACCGCAAACTGATCCTTCTCTGGAAATCCACAGTTAGAAACCCAGACGATCGAAGGATATTTTCCATAACGCGATACGTGGCGCGTCTGGCCCGCATCTCCCATCTCAAACTGTGGGCATACTAGTGGCAGGCTCCTGTCCATAAAATCTTTCATAATGCCGGTTACATGATCCACATAGAGCGGGCTGGCCAAGATAACAATATCGGAGGCCATATACTTCTTAAGAAGCCCTTCCATGTCGTCTTTTAAAATACACTTACCCGGCGTCTTCGTCCAACACGTAAAACAACCAATGCAGTGGCCTATCTTTTTTTGCGCCAACAGGATATTTTCCGTTGAGGCGCCCGCTTTCTCCATACCCTCTAGAAGCGCTGATATTATAACATGAGTACTGCCGCGATTTGCCTTCGGACTACCGTTAAATACGGTTATCTTCATATATCACCTCTTTTTTCGTAAATTAAAATATACATATCTCCTGAGGAGAAACCTCTCTATATTTACAGTGGAATAATTACATCTTTTGCGCTAGGCACCTGTTTATTAACCTCCATTACAATAATACGCCATTGTGTTCCGTATAAAGAAACAGTATCCCAAACCGCAAATTTTTTAACTATTGTTTTATCTTCCAGCCCTTTGGCATAAAAATCATATGAACCAGCTCCATCTTTTGTCATAGCTACAGTTCTAGAAAATGAAACTAAATCTTTAAAAGGCTGGAAGAATATATCCGCAAAGATATTTTTCCCTGTCTGATCTGGATCTAGATCATAAATAATCAGGCCGTCTTTCTGCATAATCCAAGCCTTACACAACATATCATTGACAAGCGGCATAATAATATCTCCAGAGAGCGTCTCCTGTTTTACCAGCATACTGACCGAACCAAGAAACTCACCTTTAACGGAGAATATAGGATACTCAAAGTCTATGACCTTTATGCCTTCGACAGAATGAAAAACATCACTGAGGATGGGTTTCTTGTTCCGGAGAAGGGCGATAATATGCGCTTGATTACTTATGTCAGAACCTTCATATTTGCCATATTCCATTGGCTCGACTACAATCATCTTGCCGTTCGTATCGATAATAGCGCAATCAACCAGATAATCCCGATCCTTGCACAACTGGCTTAATATCTTACGCGCATCTTCTCCTTTCAAATCAACATTGGACAGCTTCCCAGATGCTATCGAAAGGTCTTTATCTATAGAAGTAAAAGTAGCAGTTATATTTTCTTTAGCTTTTTCAAGTATCAACATCATAGCGTCTATATCCATGCAAAAAACATTAGTCACGATTAATACAGCCATCCCAATAGCCAAAATAATAGTTTTCTTCATAGTTTCTCCTTTTTGTTTTTACCCCTCATGAAGTTATTAACCTCTTGTTTCTTAGCTAAAATTAGGAGGCGTTCCTATTGTTTTATTTTCCATTCATAAACCCCTGTTGCTTCATTAAAAACTTCAATTGGAGTCCCTATAGGTGCATCATTATGTAGCCGCTTGGCATAAATTTTATTCAAATCGTCTACGGTAATATTATTTTTAGCAGCCACTATCTCACAGATAATTATCCTATCTTTATTTTCTAATTCGATAAGCTCCTTTACAGAAGCAACTCCTTGAGAAGAACCTCTTAACTCAAGCAGGCCTATTTTACTTTCTCCGATTATGCCTTTTTCTTACTATATCAAAAATATTTTGGATTTAGAGAGATAATTCATCGTGGATTACTGATTATATTTTTTGCACCGGCCGGCGTTTTGAGGTAGTAAAACGACCGAATAGTTCATCTAAAAACTTATACGCCATTCCGATTTCTTCATCGGTGATGTAAAAGGAAGGCGCTAAAGTAAAGGCGTTCTTGAAATAACCGCCGACGTCCAACACTAAACCGTATTTCTTTCCTTTGTATTCCAAACCACCCTCAAGCCCTGCCTGAAATATCTTATCCGTCAATCGCCTATTCGGCGTAATACCGTCTTTCTCGCAGATCTCAAGACGAATAGCTAACCCTATCCCTGAAACATCCCCAATCTCTTTGTATTTTTTTTGAAGTTTCTTGAGCATACTTACGAATTTCTTACCGCTACTATTGATACGATTAGCCAATGTTTTATCCTGAAGTATCTTCATCACTTCTAGCCCAGCGGTGGTACCCATAGGATTAGATGAAAATGTCGAATGCGTGGACCCGGGAGGAAAAGCCTCCGGCTTAACAAGCTCTTCTTTAGCCCAGAAGCCCGACAAGGGATTCATGCCATTAGTAAGCGCCTTGCCAAAAACCAATACATCAGGCTTGATACCAAAATGCTCAAGCCCCCAGAATCGTCCTGTGCGATAAAAACCCATCTGCATCTCATCATCAACGAGATAGATCTTAAAATGATCAAGGACTTTCTTGATCCTCTTGAAATAATCAGGCGGCGGAATAATATAACCACCTGTGCCTTGAATAGGCTCAATATAAAAAGCCGCAAATTCACATTCGCCGGTTTTAGTATCGACAATAGAATTGTATTCTGTTTCAAACAACTTTTCGAATTGGCTTACACAATAATATTTACAGGAGTCAAAACATTTACCATAATGACAACGGAAACAGTAAGGATAAGGAATGAATTGCGCTCTGTTGGAAAAGTGGCCGTAAGGTTTCCTGTAACGGTAACTTGATGTGATCTCCGAAGCGGCAAGGGTCCGCCCATGATAGCCTCCCTGGAATGCAAAAAATTGTGTTTTGCCTGTTGTCTTACGGATAAGCTTAATGCTATCTTCAATAGCCTGAGACCCACCCACATTGAAATGCACCCTGCCCTTGGTTTGAAAAGACTTTTGCATTTGTTTAGCAATGCTAGTGGAAAGTTCGATTTTTTCACGATGCAAATACTGGCTGGCTAATTGCGGCAGGTGATCGATCTGATTTCTGACCGCATCATTCACCCGCTTATTCTTATAACCTAAATTGACTGTCGAATACCACATTTGAAGATCCAGGTACGGCATACCACTATAATCGTACAAGAATGACCCATCACATTCAGAAAAGATTATCGGCTTTTTCAAATAATGAGCAGTATCTCCATAAGAACAATACCGCGATTCTTCTAATAAAAGCCTTTTCTCTAATTTTTTAACCATTGTTATACTATTTCTCCATGTTTGTAGGAATTTTCATGCTGATGCGAAGCGTGCGGTTTTTGCTTACCTGATCAACGCCTCTAATTAGATAATCACCGGCTTTAGCCGGAATAAGCAGCGAGCTTCCCTTATGTAAATGAACAAGCCAATCCTTTTTTAAAGACATAATCTCGATTGTCCCTTCGATTCCCATCAACACCTCAAATGTATCACGGTTGCAAATCTTAACCGGATTACCGTTTAAACTAGCCCTTATGCGCTCAACCCTTAAAGCATTATGCGTCACGACAGAATCAAGCCCCTCGGTTAACATCGTTTCCCACTTACCCTTACACTGTTTTTTCAATGCGATCCCTTGACTACACTTGTAATCAATCGAAGCAAATCCTTTTTTAATATGCATCTGCCTTTGACGAAGAAAATCATACATGCGGTAGGTCAAATCACTGGATTCCGCGATTTCAATTGCAATAGAGCCTCCTGTCCAGCAATGCAGGACGCCTGAAGGTATGCAAAATATCTCGCCCGGGGCGACATGAATCTTATGCAATAAATCGAGGATATTTTCTTCCCTGTTAATAGCGGCTTCAAAATCCTTGCGCTTCACCTTGTTTTTTAAGCCCAGGTACAATACGCTCTCTGCGTCTTCATGCAGGTCAATGACTATAAATACCTCTTCTTTACCCGGGTCTTTCTCGCCCAGAGCCTTTGCAGTTTTGTGCGAAGGGTGAAGATGTACCGACATGTGCTGATGCACATCAATAAACTTAACCAATATGGGGAAATCCTGCCCAAAATGTTGCACTACGGCATCTCCCAGGATCAACCCGGCCAATTTCCTTTCCTTAAGCAAATCCTTGAGGGTAAAGATTCTATTGTCCGGCATTAGAATACGCGAGGGATATTTCCTATGCCCGGAAACTTCCCATGATTCGGCTGCGACCGGCATATTCTCATCATAGGATATGCCCTTCATGGCATAGAGATAATGCCCACCCCACAGGTAGTTGGCGAAATTGCCCTCTATGAATTTAATCGGGAACTTGGTCAAAAAATCTACATCACCGTCCGTTAAGCTGATGATATCCTGTTGACGTTTTAGATTAACGGAAATAATATTATTGGTAGGCATAACTCTTCTTCTCCTTAATTATTCCCTGCTTCTAAAAGCACGAAACGAAT
Source organism: Candidatus Omnitrophota bacterium (assembly GCA_022013085.1). GTDB lineage: Bacteria > Omnitrophota > Gorgyraeia > Gygaellales > Profunditerraquicolaceae > UBA6249. Next base: position 11,217 of record JAKLQX010000032.1, read on the forward strand.
CCCTTCATTAAAAAGCCTCGGAGTATCCACATTCACCATATGAGTATTAAAAGGCTTAGCTGCGGTGCCGGTTTGTTCAACGCCGACAATAGGATAAGGAAAAATATGGCCGGTCAGCTCATTGCGCACCGCAGCAATTCGCTCTGCCATTTCCTGTTTGTTTAATCCTTCCGGGCCATTGGCCTGATATATCCCGCTGGCTCCGTAATCGAGGAGCTTCAATAATGTTCTGGCGGCATCTTCAAGCAGGATCGGATGTTTAATTTGAACATTATCTGCCTTCAACGACTCAGGCCTGTCTAAGCTAGCAATGAGCTTGCTCACTGATGTCTTTTTATCACTTGGGCCGTTGTAACCATAAAGAGCGCCCAAACGCACAACTAAAGCATCAGAAAAATTATTTAAAGAAGCCTTCTCGCCTTCAAGCTTGGTGCGTCCATAATAATTGATTGGATCAGCCCTAGACCCGGATCCGTAAGGCCCAGAGCTCCCATCAAACACATATTCAGAGGATATATAAACGAACTTACAATTCTTCGCATGCTGGGCAAGGCTTGAGACCGCATCGATATTCAATATACGCGCCCTATCCCTTTCTTTTTCAGCTACATCTGCATCGGCTTCACCTGCAATATAGACAACAATGTCAAAATTGGGATACTTAGAAAAATATTTCTTAATTTCTTCTCCAGATGTAACGTCTAATTTATCAAAACCTAAAAGATTTGCTTTACTAAAACCCGTGCCACTGACAAACTTATATTCCCGGCTAAAAAGCTGATACACCGCATTTCCAAACAGTGAGGTCGCGCCTATAATCAGCACTGACTTATCACGCTTATTTATCTGGGGCACTTTTTCGGAAAGAATAAATTGCAAGCAACTGGCGAGATCCGGCTTTTTCTCTAATTGGCGAAACCCGCTAATTGTAGTTATGCCCAGCATAGGTATAGTGGACTCCTTTACAATGTTTTGAAGTAGCGCTACTAGCCGTTCATCTTTGACAAATTTTTCTAAAGATGTAATAACCAGTAATATTCTTTCTCTCTCATTTTCTAAAACACCCAGTATTTCTTCAAAGCGAACCGCTGACTTATCACCGGAAGCCTTTATGAACTGTTCAGCGTCTAATCTAAAAGCTTTCCTCAAAACCTGCCCTAATGTATCACGACAGAATTTATTTACCGTTTCGACAATTGCCCCAAACTCATCTTGCCCCTGGCCCTCAGCTATAAAAACAACGTTATTAAATTTAGAAAGCAAGCTGATAGCACGGTCAACATCATCGCCGAACGAAGATACGATAGGCCCTGAATCGCTAACTTCTAAGCTACTGACACCCAATTTCAAATACTGCCTTAATGTGTTATTAACGTTTGACATGATTTCTATCTTATTGGCTGCTTTTTTGATATTGCATGACCCTGGTAGTTACATGCTCTATTTATCCGGGATAAAATGTATAAACTATTTTACAATAAATAAGCGTTTAGTCAAACTTATTTGACTGCTTTTTCCCTAGGGATTAAGCTTTTCATGAGACGCCCAAGAGTTATTTCCGCTACGTTTTTCATCGACACCGGAACCAATTAACATAGCGTCTTTGTCATCGCCAAACAGACCGAGTAACCCTTCTGTATCCTGTCCGGTAAAGGCGCGGGAAACATTCTGCAACACCAGCTTTACTACTGTTCTCTTTATCCAATAACTAAAGAGGATAATTACTGGGTTCCACTCGTATCAGCCAAGGGGAAACCTCTCTGTATTTACATCAGACAATTATTGAAAAACTCCGAATCTCTCCAATTCCTTGCGTAATTGATTAACCTCTACCTGCCAATGACTGTTAACCCAAAGTCCTATAATTTCAAGTTTTGGCCAATACGCTTTCAACCGCTTAACAGACTTAGCTACATGCTCTTGGTGGATCTTTTTATCAACTAAATTACCCTCGAAATCATGGCTTCCAAACAAACCAAACAAATAAATAAGAAGCAGCCACTGCTGCAAAAGTAAAAGGAATTCCAATTTTCATGAAATCTTTGAACCTAACTTTATACCCCTCTTTTTTAAGCAGTCCACAAGCAACTATGTTGGCAGAGGCACCGATCGGTGTAATATTGCCTCCCAAACTTGCACCAATAAGTAGGCCAAAAAGAAACAATGAAGGGCTTACATCCAACTTATATGCCATCTGGCCTGCGACAGGAAGCATAACTGCTAAAAAAGGAATATTATCTACAAACGCAGAGATAATCACGGAAATAAATACGAGTAATGTATAACCGAGGAAAATATTTCCGCCGATTACATTTGATAAAGATTGAGCGATGTTATTTGTCCATCCGGTTAAAGTAAGGCTTCCAACTAGAATAAATATACCTACTAAGAATAACGCCGTATCCCAATCCAGTGATTTAATTAATTCAGATACTCTTCCCCTGTTAGATATTTTCTCCCACGCTACTGAAATAACCCCAATAACCATACAGATAATTCCCGCAGCAGAAGTAAACCCAGTATCAAAAAAAGAAGACGCTGCAAGCAAAATTATCAATAAAACAAGCAAAACAGATGGAATCCATGAATGCACCTTTTCTACAGGCATGACTTTAACTCTATGCCGCTCTTTCCGAAACAGAAACATCAAAACAAAAAATGAAACAAAAGCGCCCAATTCAACCGCGAAAAATATACTCGGCTTTCCTCTGTAAAGAAAAAAATCACCGAAATTCATTTTCGTAAAACCTGCCAAAAGCATACTAGGAGGATCCCCAATCAACGTTGCCGCGCCTTGTAGATTGCTCGATATGGCAATTGCGATCATCATTTTTATCGGATTCAAATTAATTTTACGGGCAAGCGTCAAAGCAATAGGAGCAATAATAAGAACCGTTGCCACATTTTCTACAAACGCGGAAATAAAACCAGTAAGGGCACACATAAGCAGAATTGCCCAAGCGGTATTTCTTGCTTTATCTACAATAATCTCAGCAATAACAGCAGGCACCCTGCTTTTCATAAAAACATCGGCTACTGCCAATGTCCCCACAAAAATCCCCATAACATTCCAATTCACGGAACAAAAAGCCTCAGGGAAAGACAGCGCTCTGGTTATTAAGAGTAACCCCGCTGCACTTATCGCAACCAGAGACCTTCTTCCAGGAAATACTACGAACAAAACGTAGGCCAAAACAAATAGAATAAGTGAAATAATACTTCTATCCATTCCTATTTATTATCCTTATCTGAAGACGGGGTCTTCTTTTCTTCTTTTTGATTCCATATAATAATTAAATAAATAAGACAAAATACTACCACGCCTAAAAGCACATAAGCAGGCCAATCATGGGCTAAATTTCCAGTCATTTTAGAATTTACTCCTTTTTGTTTCTTAATTATATATGCAAATCACAACTTTCTTCTTAACCCTGCGTGCTTTTTTCTTTAGCTTTAGCTTCTTTATCCTTCTTTTCTTGTTGCCTGCTATTATTTATAGCAAAACCAACAAAAATAATAAACGCGCCCCCTAATAGATATACCGGCCAATTTTGTGCAAGATTTTCTAACATTCTTATTTCTCCTTTTCATAATTTTTATCTTATTTATCAGGTTTGCTTTTTACTCTTTCATACCATTTAATCGATCTTTTCTATTTCTTGCTTTTCTAGTATTAGTAGAATAAAAAAGTAACGAAAACAAAATTGCCAGTAACAATACTCCTAAATTTTGCAAAACATTAGCCCACATAAAACCTCCTATTTCTTAAGCCGCTTTAATGTCTTAGAATCCTCACCACCAAGTCGTTTTTTAAATATTCTGCTGTAACAAAAAATCAACATGCCTAATATGCATGTCCACGAAATTAT
>JAKLQX010000004.1 GCA_022013085.1 Candidatus Omnitrophota bacterium
GCAGGATTACTCCCGCCGTCCTCTCACACCACTGTACGTACGGTTCCGTATACAGCGGTTTCTGTCATCTTCTGCTCTTTAGCCTCAATGCCTGCGCCATTTAACCGCCCATTCATAACTCAGGGATTCCGTCCCTTACTTTTGATTGTGGCTTCCTTGCGGAACTTCTGGTCATGGCTTCAGAATTTTAGCTCAGCTTCTTATAACAGATTCAGCCCTTCATCATCTTGCGACAATTACTATGGCTTCTGCTGACTTCTGCTGTTCATCCCATCACCTTACGATAATAGTAGCCTTACGGCAAACAAGCAGACCTCCCCGGGTAATGCGCACTTACCTTCCCGCTTATGCCCGCCACATCTACGTCCACGCTTTCCGGATAGGATTTGGGCTTTAGAGATATATGACTCCTCACCCAGCATGTCCGCCTCTATGTGATTCCTGTTCGTCGAGCAATAAATAAGGGCAACCTTTATTAAGGGTTGCCCTTATCCCTGAAGAATCTCAATTGAAACTATCAAGCATACTCAATGGTACGTGACTTTATTATATAGTATTCATTATACTTAGGATAATATGCTCGTAAATGTTCCCGTAGCTCACTCAATGCTCTTTGACCTAATCCTGATGGTCTATTAATATAGGCATAAGTAATCAATGAACCAAGCCCCGGAAAAGTTAAGCGGGAAATACTGCCTATTTCGCCCAAGGAAATGGTAATTATATTTTTAGATTTATTTTCTATCGTAAACCTCATAAGCCTATGAAGATCTTCTGCTTTATTGGCTTTAACTGCAATTTTAACTAAATTAGCACCGCTTTTTTTCGCTTTATTGAGAATATCCTTTAGCATTTTATCATTCGGCGTCATCTTAAAATTGTGCCAAGATACAATGGCTACTTTCTTATTTTTTCTTGCAATCTTTATAACTTTCGACAGAATCGGTGATCTTAATTCTATATCAATAGCATCAACTAATGGCATACATTCTTTAAATATATTTAGTTTTAACTCATTAGAAATATCTTTTTGTCCGCCTTCCTCTTTACTACGAACTGTTAAAATTAAAGGGGCCCCGATTTTTCTACTTGTTTTAACAATATTCCCTACATAAAGAGGATCTGTTTTCTTGAATTCATCTACTCTAATTTCAAGTATATCAACAAAAGCAGATTTAATCAGCTTACTATCTTCCCGATCATTAATAGCTATAGCTATTCTCGGAATCTTACCTAATTCTGTTTTCCCTATTTTTATCATTTTGAGATTAAAATAAACAATATTTTTCCCTTTTATAAGGATATAATATTTTTATTAACATTGCAATGCTACTATTCGATACGTGGATTTTATCAATTTTGAGGTTTTTTATATAGATTCAGCCCAGGTATATAGTTTAACTAATGGAACAAAAAAGTCAAGAATAATATTGACTAGAAAATTGCCTAAAAGGGTTGAACTGGATAAAAACAAAACCATCCCGGCTCTTTTACTACTTCAATTCCGGCAGGGACAATTCATCCAACACCCAATCAATATTTAAATCTAACCCTCTATCCTTATTCTGCTGCTCGATGCCCTTTAAATGTTGCTTCATCAGCTCAATTAGCTTTGGCCGCATTTGCGGGTCAACTGCCGCGGCGCGGGGAGTCATCTCATCCAAGGCCGGGATTTTATCTTCAAGAAATATAGTATAATGCCGCTTGTAGAATTTTTGCATAAGCTCGCGCTCTACTTCTGGCGGGATGCCTTTAGTATCACTCTTCTCTTTATTTGAAATTATCTCCCGAGCATAACCTTTATAATCAATCTCCATTTTCCCGGCCTGCTGTTTGGCTAGATCCACCACCACTTCATTCTGTAACAAAAGATTCTCTCCGAAAAACTTCTTAACCATTCTTTTAGCAAAGGAATGTTTTTGCTTAGTAAAGGCCTCTACAATGAGTTTATCCGGAAAAAGGCTGATATTTCCTACGGTGCCCACGCCTTCATCCTTTTCCTGCCCATGCCGAAAATGCGCCGGCATATTTTTTTCTAAGGCTTTGGATTGGCCGCGGCGCAACCAACTGTAATAATACACCCCCGGGAGATCCTGCTCGTCCGGATGCCTTTCACGCTGCTCAAAATCCGGATTTTTATCCAGGATTGCCTTAATCTCCCCATAATTCCCCTTAATTTTATATATTGCCCGGCATTGATGCAGATCCATCCTCTTCAATACCGCAATACTTCTCTCACGGCTTAAATCATAAATCAGGCTGCCAAATACGCCGAAGTTCTCTGAAAGGTAATCTTTTATTACTAGTTCCTTGTGTTTGCGGTTTTCTTTCCTAAACGCATCGCGTAAACTATCCATAAACTCGGCAAACGCAGAATCCGAAAGCTCTACACCATTATTAGCGATGCGGCTAAAATAAGGGTAGTGCGCCAGCCAGGTTAACATCCGCGTCCAACGCACTGACCTTGCGGCAGTGGCGCGATCAATTAATACGAAATTCCCTTTTTCCGGCTCTAATAAATCAATACATTCCATGCTCTGATGATCCAATACTTTCTCTATTTCAATAACTGTAGCCCGACAACTAAAGCGGTACTCCATCATAATACGTTCGTCATTATTAAGGCCAACCCATCCTTGCGTCTGCCACTTCTGGGCTAAAGTGCGGCCGTCGGCATCGCGCTTGACAAAGAACAGATAATACACCGCTGCGCCCTCTGCCGTTCCAACATCCTCTTCTGATATACCGCTGGCAAAACGCATATGTTCAACCATCTCTTCAAATTCACGGTAGTTATAGGAAGACTTAAGGTAATCAAGCTTTTTGCGCACCAACCCTTCATCTACCTTCAGCCATAAATCGTATCCTGTCACGCCAAAGGGAAAGTAGCCGCAAGACGGGATACAGTGTATCTTGCTCCCGCGCTCTGAGCCACAACAGGCCGGGCAGATTATCTTTTCCAAAGCCGGGCAGATTCCCCGCGGCTTCCTGCCACAGATAGCGCACTTTAGAACTGTTTTATCCATAGATATGAAGTCTATTTCTTTTTTCCATGTAACGATTTTTTAAATTTCTTCTGCTTTTATCACTTCTGTCTCATCAGTTAAAGCTTTTAACTCAAGACTTTTTATCTCTGGCAATGATGCGCCAATAATCCCCTGCATATCTCCGTACATCCTGGCTGTACTAGTAATCACTTTCTTAATCTGCTGCTCTCTCTTAGCCCAAAGTTTCTCCTATGAATTCACGGCACCGTATTTATTCATTTTTCAGCAGTTTATTTTGAGGCTTTGCCAGATAATTATCCCGGCTTACAACCTTTTTCTTTGTTTCTTGCTCCAGTTTTTTTCGCGCCACTCCCGCGACATTGCCACCACGGCGAGAGACATCCTTATTTTCCTCAAAACCACTGGGATGTTCTACTTTAGTAATTTGAGTTGTGGACGCTTCGCCAAGCATAGAAAAAATAAGCTCAAGATCAGTCATATGATCCCTAAGATTCTGCCGCTTCAAACCTTTAAGTTTTTTGTATTGGCTCGGCGTCAGGCCAAAGGCGGCTTTGGATATCTCCGCGGTCAGAATTTCATATTCTTTGTTTTTTTCAACGCCGTGCTTCTTCCACTCATCAGTCAGCTCCTCGCGAATAGCAATTCCGCGTATCCGTTTTTCAATCCAATTGTCAGAATACCCTTTGAGCTTATAGAGCATCCTTGTTCGTTTGGTTGCCAGCTCCGGATTTTCAATTTCCTGCACGCGCTCATAACCTACTTTTGCCAGCCAACGCTTTAGTGGCTCAGCTTTTGGAGATGGAATAGATTGAACTATCCTAAACATTCCCTCTGTATTAGCGCAGTCAGTCTCATATTTCTTACCGTCAGAAGCCTCCAATTTCAGTTGTCTACAAATTGTAGATAACTGAAATCCATCGTCACTTTTTACACGAGCTTTCATAGCGTTCCAATAAACGCGTGGATTGTTACTATCTGTTAAAACCGCTATAACGTCCACGGCCGAAAACCACCATTCATTATTATAAATGATTTTTCGTATCCCTTGTCCTTTAAATACCGCTATTTTTGTATCCATATACTCTCCTCCTACGTTATTATTATTTTCATCCTGCTATAACAGACGCAAGAAAGCCTAAAATCTAACCAAAAATTTATCACTAACACACAAATCAAATGATGTTTATTTAAAAACAGCAGTACTTTGTTAAAAAATATTTTTCTTCCCGATTATTTTTAAAAACTGTCTTTATGTAACTTTTGAAAATACATAACTTACGTCATTTCAATGCGTTGCGTCAAAATTCTTGTTGATTTTCCTTCCTAACCCCTGCTATTATATACCCATACGAACAATTATTCCACCTTTAACAAGGAGCAACGCTTATGGCACATTTTAACGCTCGCTTACGTTTTATCGACCAATTTCTCGCGCGTTTTAATTCTGTATTTTCAAATACTCAAATGTCCGCCTTACGCGGCCTTGTCTATGGAATGTTCTTTGACTACAAGCGCCTATCCTTATCCGCCATCGCCAGAAGAACAAATATTCATTATCAAAAACTCCAATATTTCTTCTCTGATTCTTCCTGGGATATTAATAAACTCAATGACGTCCGCCTTGGTATTCTTCAAAATCAATCAACAACACGCGCTACACCCAACGGTGTCTTCGCCCTTGATGATACCGGCTGCCCTAAGCCTTATGCCCATAAAACCGAAGGCGCCCAATTTCAATACTGCGGCTCTTTGGGCAGAAAAGAAAATTGCAATGTCGCCGTGGCTTCCTGTTTTGTCTCCAACACCAAACACTTCCCGATCAATTTTAAATCTTATATCCCCGTGCAAGGCCAGCCGCCTGAAAGTTTTAAAAGCAAACCTGATCTAGCCAAAGAGCTGATTAGCGAAGCTGTCGCTAAAAATATTCCCTTTTCCAGTATCGTCTTTGATGCTTGGTACACTTCCTCCGAGATGATTGAATTCATCGCCTCAAAAAATTTAGTTTTCGTCGCTGAAACAAAAATTAACCGTTCCATCTACTTTGCTCATCCCAAAACAAAACAACAAGCGTATATGCGCGCTGAAGAGATTATTCCTTTGATCAAACAATTCTATGCTCACCGCCTAAAACATGTTGAGATCCTTCAGCAAAATGGTAAAGTTAAACACCTCTTCACTTACGCCATCAAATCCAAACTCAAGGATTGCTCTACCCCTTTACAAATCTTCTTTATCTTTGACAAGTGGAGCGATACCGATGAAAAAGATGTTCATGTTCTGATTACCAATAACCCCGCGATGTCCGTTAAGACTGCCGTTGATACTTATCTTTTACGCTGGGGTATTGAAGAATCATTCCGCGAACTTAAAGACAACTTCTGCTTTGACCAGTATCAAGTCCACGACCAAGAGCAGATCCAACGTCATTGGATTATTTCATTCTTGGTCTGGTCATTGACTTACTGGATTAAGCAGAACGCCTGTCTCTCCAAGATACTGCAAGACTCACCCGCTTCTCTCGGCCAATGTAAAGAGGCTATTGCCGCTCTCATCATCATTGACTCTACCTGCCTCTTATCAAAGAACAAAACTATCGCTGAAACCTTAAAAATCAAATCCCAGAGGCTTATCCAACGCCTTGAAAATTAACAAAGTCCTGCTGTAGTATTAAATAAAATATAAATATTTCCCCTTACCCCAAGACTTTTCATTTTTGTAATGAATCTTCTTTGCATAAGGTTACCAGATTACTAAAACGTTTTTAAAATTTTTTATTAAGTTCTTAAATAAAAAATGAGTTGTCAGCTCCAACTTTCGTCGGTACTGGCAACCCGGCTGTCCTTGAGACTATTTCTTGATTTTAGGATCCGTGGCTTTGTGTCCTTAGATTACTCTAAGTTTACCTTTTGCACCTTTTCTATTTACACTCAAATATAACACCCCGGATAGACGCTGTCAAGTAGAAAATACACTTATTTTGGTAGCGCTTTCTTTTCAAAAAAATCATGGTATCAGTGTATCAAAAAAACAGAATATTAAGGTGTCAATGTATCATATAAAGTGTTAAATTTAGATCCTTGAGTCATTGCGAGGCTGCCGTAGGCAGCCGAAGCAATCTCGCTTTTAGGGATTGCTTCGTCGCTACGCTCCTCGCAATGACGAGTTAATCTGATTGGACAAATATCAAGCCAGAGTGGACAATAATATGTATTAATAATCCAGACTGGACATAAATTAATTCATCCCAAACCTCGGCTTTGGAGGCTCATCCGGCGGCTCAAGTAATTTCTTAATCGCCTCAAATATTACCTGGATATCTATCTAGGGAGCCCGAGAAGTATTCAGCCTAACTGCTGAGGAAAAAGGCATCTTTAAAAAATAATGCATAATTTTTATTTATCCTTTATAGTCATAAAAATAGTCATTTTGTTCTTGACAACTTTAGAATTATGATTTATACTTTAAATGGTAAAAAGAGAAATATTTAGGGAGGTAAAGATATGACTACGTTAACTGTTACCGAAGCAAAGGCGCATTTTTTAGAGCTTATTAGAGATTCTGACAAAAGGCTTGAAAGATTTATAATAACTAAGCGGGGAAAGCCAGCCGCGGTAGTAATGAATGCTGATGAATTTGAAGGATGGCTTGAAACTTTAGAAATAATGTCCGATAAAAAAGCTTTAGGAGAAATTAGAAAGGCAAAAAGAGAATTAAACCTTGGTAAAACCAAAAGCTTTAAAGAAGTGATTGGCAGGCTGCAAGGAAATTAATGTGAGCTATCCTATCAGATTTTCGAATATCTCCTCAGGTCAATTCCAAAAACTCAAAGATAAAAAACTTAAAGAAAGGATTGCTTCAGCATTAGAGTACATTGCCAGCGGCCCCCTTATAGGTAAACCCTTACAGGCAGAATTCAAGGGCTGCTATTCATATCGTATTGGTGATTACAGAGTAATATATTTCTTTTCAAAGACAGAAAAATATATCGGCATAATTAGAATTGATCATAGAAGAGAAGTTTATAGGTAAATAATTGAGGCTTACGAAAAGCAATAAGTAATACGACCCTATTTCCTAACCAATCGGGAAACAGGGTCGTATTCTCCTAACGTTTACGCTTTTAATGGGTAAAATATGGCAACTTAAAAGTATACTTATAAAAGAAATCTTGAAGCGGATAAACGGAAGGCGTTCTTCTTCTCTTGGGAGGCAATGTTATTCTCAAAACATATTTGGACAACCGGAATACCGCCTAAAATATGAGAAATAGCGATATGGTGGTTTTCTATTGGCGAATCGGAGTATTTTACCTCAATCATAAGCCAGGGCTTGCGTTCTTTTAATATAAGAAAATCCGTCTCCCGCTTATTCTTATCGCGAATATAAGCCAGAGCAAACTCCATACCTGTCAAATCCTGCCAGGCCGAAAGCCGCGAATTTAACTCAACCGCGATATAATTCTCAAAGCGCTTATGAGGATCTCTAATCCGCGCCCAATCATAGAGATACCATTTAGAGGCCTTCAAAAGAGACCTCTTGATATTGCGGCTATAAGGCATAATCTTAAAGGCAAGGTAAAAATCCTGTAATTTCTTAAGATAATTCTTGATCGTAACCGGATTGCTTTCTAAATGGCCCGCCAGAGAATTTTCTGAAACAGGGCTTCCAATCATCTCTGGAAGCAACTGATACAAATCATGGATTTTTTCGCGGTCAGTAATGCGGGTTAAGAGCCCGATATCCTCGGTAATTACGCGGTCCAAATAATCACGTGACCATTTCTTTTGAAACTCTTCCTTACCGGCCAAAAATGGCTCCGGAAATCCACTATAAGCCAATAATTGTTCTAAGGCGCCCTGTTTGTCCTTAGCCTGATGGTTCATTTTTCGCAAAATAAAATCTAAGGCATTATCGCATTCCGATTTTTCAATCCGCGGCTGGCCGATAACTTCCTTTAAGGTCAGCGGAAAAAGCTGAAAGGTAAAATAGCGGCCGGATAAACTATCTCCTGCTTTCCTGAAAACATCCAGCTTCGAAGAACCGGTAATAATAAATTGGTAATGTTCCTGCGTAGCGTCAAAGACGCCTTTTAGGATATTTTTCCATCCTCTAACTTTGTGAATTTCGTCAAAACATACCCACTGTTTAACGCTTTTCTGCGGAGGAGAATCCGAAGTAAAAAAAAGTTCAGCTTCTTTATAGCGATTGCGCACAGAACGCAGATCCCAGAGATAATACAACTTCTGCGCGCCTGCCTCTTTAAGCTTTATCTTGGCAAGAGTAGTTTTACCTGACTGGCGGGGCCCGGTGATAAAACGCATCTGCCGCCCCCAGGAAGGGCTAAAAGCAATGTGGAAAAGGGATCTTTCTAGCATAAGACTATTTTAAATAGATATTTAAAAAAGTCAAGTAAAATTTAAAGGTGTATTTAAAAAAGTCTATTAGTTTAGAATTTCATCATCCCGCCCTGGGTAAACTGGATCAGGATGGGGCCGGCGACAATGATTAAAACCACTGGAAGGATAAATACGAGTAAGGGAAATAACAGCTTAATCGGAGCTTTTAAGGCCATTTCTTCGCCTCTTTGGAACCAGCGCAGGCGGATTTCCTCTGACTGCATCTTCAATGCCTCGCTAATAGGCGAGCCGATCCTGTCTGCCTGTAAAAGCGTCCTCACAAACGAACTAATCTCAGGGTTATTGATGCGGGTGGACATATTCTTTAACGCGTCACGCCGGGAACTGCCCATTTGTATTTCGTGGGCCATTATCTTCATTTCCTCAATAAGCGCGCAGGGCCTGAATTCCTGAATTACCCGGTTAACTGCCACCATAAAATCCAGGCCTGCCCCTACGCAGATATTCAAAAGGTCAATTACCAAAGGCAGGTCTCTCACAATCAAGGCGCGCCTTTTCTTAATCAGGTTATTCAGCCAGATGTCCGGTAAGATAAAACCAACGCCGGCGCAGATAACCAGTATCAGGAGTTCTGCGTGAACAGCAATAAAGGCGCCTAGCGGCACTGCCGCGGCCATGAACAATTTTAATATCATAAACTGGCTGGCGCTCATTATATTATTTGAGGAAGCTAAGCGTTTATGCAAATCGCTCGGGGACAAAGAGAGCATGGATTTGCCGAACAGGCGCTCGATAAGGCTGACTGGCCCGCTTAAAATATTTTTTAAATTAAATGCCTCCAGCCTTGAAGCCGCCGGCCCGGTAATTTCGGAAGGCAAATGCACCTCTTCCACCAGTTTACGGTTAGAAATATGATAGGCCACAAATCCAATACTGATAAACAACAATAAAATAATCAGCGCGAGTTCCATATTATATCTCCACCCGGCTTAACTTCCGGATCAAAACTATCCCGATTACTTCGGAAATCACCGACCAGGCAAGCAGCATCTGGCCGGTTTTATCTTTAAGCATGATGTCAAAATTACCCGGGTTAGTGAAATACATGAAAACCCCGAAGGCAATCGGCAAGAGGCCCATAATCGCCCCCTGCAGCCGCCCCTGCACAGTGAGTATCCTTACGCGGTCGTCTAATTTTCTTTTTTCCCTGATGGTATGCACTAAATTTCCGAAAATTTCAGTCAAGTCGCCTCCGGTTTCCCGGGAAATACTGATGGCAGTAGTTAATAATTCCAAATCATCTAAAGGTATTCTTTGCTTAAGATGCGCCAGGCAATCCTCTAAGCTTACGCCCATTTTATTTTCTTTGATCACCAGGGCAAACTCATCGCTGATGGGCGCGGGCATCTCTTCGGTAAGCACCTCAAATGCCTGAGGTAAACTCATCCCTGCCTTAAGCGAGCTGGAAAGAAGCATCAGCGCATCTACCAGCTGCTTGGCGAAATTATTCAGCCTTTTTCGGCCCATATTTTTAATCCATATCCGGGGCAATAATAAACCCAGGCCTGCGCCTGCTAAAACACCCAGTGGATTATGTAAGATCATAAATCCCAGCGTGCCCAGCACCAAAGGCGTAATCGTAAACACAGATAGTAAACGGCGCTTTTCAGTATAAATAAACATCTTATGCAGTTCTTTAGAGGCCTTTTCCATACGCTTACCCTGGAGCTGAGAATAACGGCCTAAAAGCAAGGGAATTAATTCATAGGCCAAACCAGCGATGGAGCCGAAAATAAGTAAGATAATTATTAGTCTCATTTTTACATTGGTGGTAATCCGCCGCCGCCTGATAGCTGCGGTTTTAGAAGGGTCCTGGACGTTTGCCTGCCAAAACCAAACACGTCCCCTGCTTCCTTCCAGCGTCCGCTTACAGCCCGTTTAACATAAACCTGCATTGCCAAAAGCCCGGCGATTACAATCGCAATCAGCAAACTATATTCTACCACGCTCATCCCTTTTTTTCTCATTTTATTTATTTCGGCAGCTCTTCCGGTTTACCGAATATGTTTAAATTCTTAGGCGTATAAAAATCTATCTTTGGAGGCGCGGTGGTGCCATCAGCCGCTACGGTCGGGCGCGTACTTTCATACTGCTTATGCCGTTGCACAATATTATTCCCGAACCAGACAAATATTTGCGTGGTTGCCACCAAAAAAAGAATCAGGCAAATGAAAGCAGTAGTAAATTCAAGCGCGACCTGGGCTTTTACTTGGTAATTTTCCATTCTGATACTCTATTCCTTTCAAAAGGAGAATTTATATTTTCCACCCCCGATCTACTCCTAATTTTATGAGTAATTGTCGTGGGATTTCCGGCTTCATCCTTAAAACTGTATGCGGCGGTACTTGCGCTTGTCCCGGGAGTTTCTTCTATGGTCAGCTTGCCGCTGCGCCTGATATTCTGCTCATCCTCCAATAATAGCCCTTGAATATTAGCGGGAGTTACGTCAGGAATACCATCATTATTAACGTCATTATTCAACTGCGTATAATTAGGATTGATCTCACCTGAATCCGGGCTTAATAAATTCAGGCGGGTAAGCAGATCTCCGTTAACAGCACTATCAGGGCCTACGCCAATAACCTGATATTTTACAAATGAGATCCCTCCCCATTTTAAATAAACTTCGCTGATTATTTCTTTTTGTTTGTCGGCATCAGCTGCTTCGGGATTTAATAAAATCATTGCTTGTTTAGGTGAATCTTCGGTGGGTTGATAACAACGCAGTTTATTCCAAGTCAGAAGCTGCGGGTCGGGGTTATTGGGAAACATTACATAAAATTGATTGGCAGGACTGGTAATAAAACCAAAACCCGCGGTCCTATATTCGTATTCTTTACCGTTAATCACATATTTCTTCCGGGGCAAAGTCGAATAATCGGTAAGGTCGGTATATTTATCCTGTAGAGTATTGCCCCAGATTACCTCAGCGCTGGCTTGCACCGGAACAACACTACCCGCGCCAAACATATCGCGCGGATCGGGTATATGCTTATCCTTAAGCAACACAACCGAAGCTGAGGCATCCGGCCGGGCAGGCCCATTGTATGCTTCAGATAACGCCGTGCGAAAAGCAGCCATCTGCATATCCTGCTGGTAATTATAGCGCACTCCGTAACTGATCAAAAAAGACAAAACCAACAAAAGAATCGAACCAAAAGTTGCCAATTCCGTTAAGGTCTGCGCTTTTTTATTAAAATAAGCCATCTTCAAATTCTCCTAATGTTTCTTTTCCGCTTTTCTGGGTAGTCTCATCAATACTTGCCTCTGTCTTCATTCCGTAGACAGGCAAACCATATTGATCAAGCAAAGGTTTGCCGTCCTTGTCCAAGGGAACTAAAGATTGTATTATCCCTGTGGTGGAAGTTGTTTCTGTGATAATTTTTGACTCCACATTCAACGGTGTATATTGTTCGCCTAACTCATCTCCTGCCTGCCTGAGTTTACCCTGCACTCCCCGCCTGAGGTAAAACTGCATCCCTAAAAGCGCTGCCACTACGCAGGCAACTACCATGGCGTATTCCAATGTCGATTGCGCGCTTGCCTTAGCTGAGCCATATTTTTTAATTTGCATTGTCATCATTATTTTATTATGGAGTGCCGCCGGGTTTACTTGCCTTACCCTTTTGCTTTTCCAACGCGCCGAATGTGCCTGCACCCTCTAATTTATAAGTTGCTTCCCAAGCGCCGGTAGTCTGAGCCGTGTCCTTATCTATAATCTTGGTTCTCATCGGATAGGCAACCGTTGCCGGACCGATGCTGGGAGACACAGAACTTATTGTTACTATCTCATGTTGCCCATAAATATTGCCGTCGCTACCGGTTACCCCCACAATTTCCTTAGTTACCGGATCAATTACATAACCGCTGTATGTCCTAAGTACTGTGAGCTTGCTATCTACGGTTGATACCGGAAAGCCATCCGGGTCAAATCCGGTAAAATCACCTGTGCGGGCGTCCTCTCCGCCGACAAGTATTCTGTCTTTAGGGTCAGTGGTAAAGGTATAGTAATAAACCTTACTGCCTTTTATTTCTGTTTGAATAAACCCCTTGATCTTATCTTTTTCCATTCTTTCTTTATACGCTGTCATTGCCGGATGCCAATCCGCTGGCGCTAAACTTTTCGGCCCGCTATACTTTGAAAGAGTATCCACGGTGATTTTTTTGTCTGACTTAAACACTAAAGGATTTTTAGGATCTTTATATTCGAATTTAACTAATCCGGACTCAACTACTCCTTGTTGAACATAGGCGGCTCCTTGAACCCCTGTCAAAGCTTTGCCATTTTTATCGTAGACCACCGGCAGAGGATTGCCGTCTATATCCAGACTAGTAAAATTACCCGTAGCAATATCTTCTATGCCAATGCCGCGGTCTTTCTTTATTTTCGTTGGATTATCGGGATCCTCGATATAAACATTATAATAAAAACTATTGCCTGCCCGCTCTCTTATAAAGAACTCTCCGGCTATCAATTTATCTTTGTATGCTATTGCCAGCGGATGCCACGCCCTGGTTGCTTCATCCACCTCGATTCTACCCTCTGTTTGCTCTCCGGCTAAGGTATCGGCAGAGGTTTTGACTATACCCTGTATGCCCCGCTTAATATAACTCTGCATACCTATCCCGGCTAAGGTAACCAGGACAATTACCAACACATACTCATTTATACTCTGGCCCATTCTGCGCATTTTCATTTTATTGCACACCCCTTTTGGCTGTGCCTTTGACGACTGTGCTATCCTCAAGAGAATCCCGGGTTGTTAGGCCTTCATATTTTACATCTTCATTAACTATTTTAGATTGCTTAACTGTAAATTCGTCCTGGACATAGTATGGCTCATATTGTTTGGGGCTTGCGGCCTGTTTAGCCGCGTGATCTACCAATTCCCGGTATCTTCCCTGTAAGCCCCTTTTTACATAAAGCTGCATGCCTAAAAGCGCGGCTAAAACTAATGCCAGACAAATGCTATATTCAGCCACGCTTTGTGCCCTGCTTATTCTCGATATTTTATTTACTATACAAATCCTCATCCTTACCCCAGGCCTCAATCTTTTCATCAGCCAGGCTTTCTTTCTTCTGCACGCGACCGGCACCGGAACCATCACCTAAGTCAATATACTTTTGAGTTGTAGCTCTGTTTTTAAGAGTCTGTTCTGTATAACTCTTACTGGTTGTTTGGAATTTTCCGGTATGTTTGGTAGGGTCATATTGCTCGCCAATATCATCGCTAGCTGACTTTAATCTTCCGGCATAACCATGCTTCATATAATGCTGCATCAGCAAAAGCCCGGCAATGATCACTGCGGTTATCAACGCATATTCTAATGTGCTCTGGCCCTTTTTGTTAAACATCTTTGTTCACCTCCTTAATCAGCGCTGGTTGTGCTCAGGACTGTCTCAACCCCGCCTGCATCAACCTTGGTTTCCTCTTTTACGTTACTACGAGTAATCGCACCGCGATTCCCCAGTGCCTCATCGGCAGTTCTCTCGCTTCTTACTTTTGTAACGGATTCCGCGTAATACGGCTCATATTGATTACCGGTAAAGTTTAAATTAACGCCACCCACATCTTGCGATGTACCGGTGTGTTTAACCGCTTCATGAATTCTACCCTGCAAACCCCTTTTAACGTAGGTCTGCATTCCTACTGCTGCGGCAATTATCAATGCGATAAGAATCGCATATTCCGCTGTATTCTGGCCCTTTTTGTTTAGCATCTTTGTTCACCTCCCCTAAATAAAATTATTTTGGTAATTGATCTGTAGCTTTATTAATAGTTTTAGCAGCATCGTCTAACCCCTTATTCACCGCGGGTTTAATTAAATTAGTCGCTGCTAGAGCAACCGCTATAACTATCACAGTTAGCACAATCACATACTCCAAAATACTCTGGCCCTTTTTCTTATACATCTTGCTCTCCTCCTTTTGATTACGGCGTATTTATCTGCTCTTCGATAATATTAAAATTTGCCTGCACCGAACGCTGCATATACATATTCATCGCGATAAATGCTGCCGCGACAATAGCAATTAATAATGCGTATTCGATTGTGCTTTGCGCCCTGTTTCTCATTTTACGATCTCCGCGACTGAACGATTAAAGGCATCATCGCAAGATTTTTTTATAGCATCAAAATGCGGCCCAAAAATTAAAACAGTCGCCACTACAACCGCCGTTAAGATTACGTATTCAAATATCGATTGCGCTTTACCAACAGAGAATTTTCTTGGCGCAAGATAGCTTCTATCGCCCTTTTTAAAAGCCATTATAAACACCCTAAAATAATTCGTCCAGCGTCTCTAACTATCGTCGAGAAACGCATTTTTATTTTACATTTAAAGATTACCACGCAGGATAGTGCTTGTCAAGTAGATATCCCTCATGAAAAGAAAGCGCTTCCAATGCCTTAAACTTGCAGAAATAAAGGGACCGTTTCTATTTTTTAAGAAAAAATAGAAACGGTCCCTAGATTCTTTGCACAGATTGGACATTTATTTATTCGATTTTAATGCTATTCCCTAATTTTGTTTGAGTAAGCTGGAGGGTGCCTGCCGGCAGTTCAATGGCTAAAGACGCGCCAAAATAAACCGGGCTAAAGCGAAAAGGCCTAAATACGGAAAGTAAGCCAATAACCTCGTTATTTTTATCCAGAAACAGCACGTCTATGGAAAAACGCATAAATAGGGTATGGATACTGGAGCAGGGCTTTAAAATCAAGGCTTCTCCTTTTTCCAGGGAGTTACGATTAAGTAGCCCCACCAGCCGCTTATAAAACGTATCCGCCACCCTTGCCCTATCCGCCAAAACCGTGTTACTGCTTAGATTAATAATTTTCATTTTCTAATTACCTTAATCTTATATTCCGGCTTATGATGTTCCATTAAGTTATGAACATCATATAATGAAATGCGTAAAAAAACAAATAAACACTCAAACAATCTATTGTGTATATTGTATTTTGACTGTCCAAATCTTCTTGGACGGTGATTAACTTTAACTTCTCCAATCTTATATCCCAATTTAAGCATTAGTAAAATAAAAAATCTATGCATTCCTTTAGATAAATAAACATTCTTTAAGGCCTCTTTTCTTAAGATTCTCAGGGAACAGCCAAAATCATGGATATCCTGCTTTACCATCAGCCGAAGAAAAAAAGAAGCAAGATGGGAAATAATTACTTTACTCCGGGGGTCTTTTCGGTTATACCTCCAGCCACAAACAGCATCATAACCATCTTTCAACTTATCCCATAGGCGGGGAATATCCTCAGGATCGTTCTGCAGGTCTGCGTCCATGGTAATGATAAACTCTCCTTGGGCAATATCAAACCCCGCTTGCATAGCCGTAGATTGCCCCCTATGTTTATCTAAGTCGACAATGATTAAATCCGCCGGGGTTAAGTTAATACTCCTTAGCCTATCCGGGCTTTTATCGGTTGAACCGTCATTTACAAAAATAATCTCATAGGATTGCCCTAATTTATCCATAACTTTCTTTAAAGAATAGTAGAGCGGGATGACTGTCTGTTCTTCATTGTAGGCCATAATAATAACCGAAAATTTAGGCACCTTAACCGTCCTTATTTAACTAAAAATATTTTTGATGATGTCACCGGTATATATCCCATTAGGAATAAGTTCACATTTTGCCAGGCAACCTGAGCACCTACGGATATCCTGCCGGTATTTTTCAATATTTTTATTCTTTAACCAGAATTTTTTAAAATTCAACTCTTCTAATAAATTTCCTACAATCGCAGGATTATACAAACACACCGGGACATCGCCATTCGGAAGTATACGTAAGTGGCTGCGCAAAGCAACGCATTTGGGTTGAGTATGGTTTTTCCTGCACGATAAATACTCATGTAATTTCTCAAGATAATAACTTGCAGTTATCTTTTCAGCAAAGTTATCCCATCCTGAGATGTCCTTCTTGAATGCATTAAACATCTCTATAATTTGCTGGTGAGAAAAACTCCCAAATACGCTTGTTTTACATTTTTCCTGATTTTCAGCAGAATAATTATCCGCTGCATAAAGCGGCGGGTGAGCATAGGCCAATACCGGATATAATTTTACATGGTATTTATTACAGATCTCTTGTAAACCGTTATAATCATCCCGGCATTCCGGCGAGACTATTGTTTGATTGACTCCCAGATAAAATCCGTACTTTTGTTTTAAGCCGGATAACTCGGCTAAGGTTAGCATCGCTTTAGCGTATGAATCATTAACTCCCCTTACCCGGTTGTGCTCTTCTCTCAACGCATCAATGGATATCTTGATATGGATGTTACGCGGATTCTTAACCTTTCTGATAAAAGACAGTATCTTTTCTGTCAGCGTGCCGTTGGTGGTAATATGGACTATTGGAGATTTTGCGTATTTATTTATAATACCTACGATCTCGGCAAGGTCATTTCTTAAAAATGGCTCTCCGCCGGTAATCCGCACAACATCCAGCGGCCTTAACCGGCTGAATATACTGTTGACTTCATCTAATGTCACCTCATAATTCTTTTTCTTTTTCCAGATGTTGCACATTAAACACTGCTGGTTACACCTCCAAGTAACAATAAAGGTAATATAGGACGGATAAGGAATAACACCTACCCGGTTTTTTAACAGAATAAAAAGGAATTTTAAGTAGTTCATTATTTAACTTGCGCTAACCATAAATATCGGATAAAATCAATTTTATTATGCGGCGCTTTTTACCTCTGTTTTGTTTCTGCGTTATCCTAATTGCCCTATTCTTTATAGTAAAATCTCCCGCTAAAGAAACCTTTGAATTTATCCCGAACGAAGGGAACGAATTGATGAAATCTTCCCTTTTTCTAAAAGGGTTTTCTCTTTATAAGGAAATCTGGAGCGACCAGCCCCCCTTATTAACGGTTATTCTTTCCTATTGGCTTAAACTATTCGGCCCGTCTGTCCCTGCCGGCCGTATCTTAATATTCGTTTTTTCAAGCCTGCTGCTCTGGGCGCTTTATCAAACCGTTAAAGGCCGGCAAGGAGGTTTTTGCGCGCTGATGGCAATTATATTTTTGGTTTTATCCGCTACTTACCTACGCCTGAGTATTTCGATTGCCAACGACCTGCCGGCTTTGAGTTTCGCCATGCTTTCAATTTATTTTATAAATCTTTATAATAAATTTTATTTAAAGTACTTTTTAGTATTATCGGGAATGATCATGGCTCTTTCTTTACAAATCAAATTAATTACAATTTTTCTTATACCACTCATTATATTAGAAATTATTCAAATTGAAAAAGTAAATTCAAAAAACAGAAATCATCCCTTTTTACCTGTTATCCTGTGGGCAGGGAGTTTCCTGATAATTTACTTTGCTATTATTATAACATTTTTCCATTTTAATTTTTATATGTTAATTCAGCAATTAATTAATCCCCATTATCTTGCAAGCAAAGGGGTAATCCCCGGGTACAGCCAGGATACGCTTCTGGCTGTTTGTAACAAGGTGCTCCTGCGGGACTGGGATATTTTTTTGCTTGCCCTGATGGGCATAATCTTTCTCGGCAGAGAAAAGAAATACCGGACTTTTTTCCCTATCTTGTGGCTAGCGATGGCTTTGGCTATCCTGCTTAATTATAAACCTGTTCGGCAATATTACTACCTTCTTCTTTCAATTCCGGCGAGTTGGCTGGCGGCAATTGGTTTTAAAGAATGCTTTCTTGCCGCAATGAGAAAGAAAAAATGGATCCGTTGGTTAATATTAAGCGCGATAATCCTGGTCTTATTGAGATTGCCTTTTAAATGTAGCGGCATACTCACGGACTTAAAAGATACTCCAAACACGGAAGAACACAAAGCAGTTGAATTATTGTCAGGTTACAGCCGGCGCGTGCGCTGGGTATTTACCGATATGCCGATATTTGCTATTTATGCCGGTATTCCGGTGCCGCCTGAACTGGCGGTTATATCCGCTAAAAGAATATTTACTAAAAACCTGCAGCCGGCTTATCTTCTAACTATATTAGAAAAGTACGCACCGGAAATTATACTCTTAGGTAGATTTCAGAATAAAAAAACTGAGGCGCAAAAAGAAAGTGAACTAAAAATAACGCCCTATCTGAATAAATATTACCTGAAAATCGCCCGCTATACACCCCAGGTCCTTCCTCCGCCATCCTATCTTATGCCTTCCTTTAAGGGAAAATCATCTTTTTTTAAATGGCTTAACAATTTTTTATGGCACCGCAAATTAGCCGTTATGCAGATGCTTAAGGTGCCTGAGCGCTCCGATACAGAAATAGACGTCTACCTAAGGAAAACCGTTACGCCTAATTTACCTTTCTCTCCCGGATAATCTCTTCAATTGCTCAAGGAACTCAGGATGAAGCTTTTCTCCTAACGCTTCTAATCTATGGACATCTTCCCAGCATTTATTGTATTCCTGCTTTAGAAAATATACGGAGGCCCGGTTATGATAAGCCCCAACTAATTTAGGATCCAACTCTATGGCCTTGGCGTAGTCAGAGATGGCTTGATCAAGATCGCCCTTTTTAGCATAGGCAAGGCCGCGCCGATAATATGCCTTTGTATAATTAGAATTAAGCTCTATAGCCTTGGTATAGTCAGAGATGGCTTGATCAAGATCACCATTTTCAACGTAGGCACGGCCCCGGTGATAATAAGCAGCGCCGTAGCGCGGCTTAATCTGAACGGCGGTATTGAATGCGCTAATTGCCTTGTCGTACATTTTACTTTTAAAATAGTCATTGCCTTTATCAAACATCTCCTTTTCCGGGTTTTGGGCATAGGCATTGGCGGTAATAAAAAGTAAAGCTGCAAAAATATTTATACTCACCTTGCGCAAATTATATCTTTTAAAGTTCATTCTACCCCTCCATTTAAAAAGGATTTTCTTTTTCTAAAACAGTTTCGGGATTTAACTAATTGATAGTAGATCTGATTTGGGATATTTGTCCTTAAATGCTCCCAATTACTCTGGCTGCGGTGTTGAGTCAACGACTTAAAAGCAATCTGATGAATTGTTTTATGTTCCGATGAGATATATTCTAAAGGATTAATTTTAAGTTGGCTATCTGCCGTATCCTCTTCATTACTTATCGAACGTTGATAAAACTTAAGCGGCTGCCAGGGCAGCAGGCCGTTCCTAATCATCGCAGGATAAGCTTCCGGGTCGCCGGCTAAATCAAACGCCTCTTTGGCCAGCATAACTAAAACCCGGTGCTGGCCAGATTCTTTGGGATTTGCGTCATTGTGCCTGGTAATAATTATCTGCGGCCTAATCAGGCGGATAAAGTAAACTAATTTTTCCAAGGTATCTTTTCTTCCCCATTTTTCAAGTGTTTCATCGACGGAAAGAGTGTAACCGAAATCTGCCTTGCCTAAATAATAAATCTTTTTTACCCCTAAAATAGAGGCGGCTCTTTCCATCTCTTTAGTGCGCAGGAACCCCAATTTTTCATGAAGAGCAGTGTTGATCTTATTCCTTCCTCCTTCTCCCCGGGTAGCCAAAAGCGCGTAAGTTTCGCAATTCAATTTCTTACGGAAATATACAAGCGCGTAGCCATCTTCGTCATCGGGATGCGCGGCCAGGCAAAGAACACGGGCCTTACTTTTACCGCCCTGAATTACGATTTGCTTTGTCCTTTCAAACTCTTTACCGATGACATAGGGGCTGCGGGTAAAAATCCCATATTGGCTGACTCTGCCGCCTTCGTGCTGGCCGACTATAAACATGGGTATCTTGGCCCCCATTTGCGCTTCTTTTATAATCTTTAGGTTATCGTGAAGATAATACATTCCTCCTAGATTATATTTTTTAAATATGCCGGTATCTTTATTGCAATCAAAGATAAGCTTCTGGCAAATCTTTTCTTCAATGGGCATATCTTTTAAGAGATGTTCCAGGGGGATGGCAAAAATTTTCTCTTTTTCTTTGAGTATCCGCGAAACCGACGCATCAATATCTTTTTCATTAAGGAGGCCCTTTCCTACCGCCTCTTTTACGGTATTGATTATACAAGCGGCAGTTCCTTCTACTTTATCCTCAGCCGGATAAACTATCGCCATATCTGCGCCTGCCTGGAAAGCCTCAAGCACGATTTCGCCGCTATACGGTTCATTAATTCCCTGCTTAAGAGCGTATTCTTTCATTGCCCGCATAGCCAGTAATTCATCTGCCACGATTATACCCTTAAACTTTAATGCCTTACGCAAGAGCTCGGTTTGAATCTTATAAGATAAAGACGCGGGCTTATCGTCCAAGGCAGAATAAATCGCATGATCAACCATTATCCAGCTATCGGGGTATTTTTTAATAATTTCCCTGAAGGGAACCAGGTCTTTGTTATAGAGTTCTCTTTCAGAAATATTCACCTCAGGCAGGGTAAGATGCGTATCAGCATAAACTGCGCCCAGGCCGGGGAAATGCTTGATTACAGGTATGATCTTACCTTTAAGCATCCCTCTAACCGCCGCAGAAGCCAGCTCAGTAACAATTTGCGGGTCATCTGAATACATCCGTTGTTTTTTTACTAAAGGATGGGTTAGGTCTTCAATATTATCCGCTACATCAACCACCGGAGCAAAATTTACATTATAGCCGTTAGTGCGCATATATTCGGCTATATTTAACCACTCATCCTCAATCTGCCCAAGATACGCCTCTTTATCCGCCGGAATATTCCAGAATAGCTCTTTATCTTTAATAAAAGTTTCAAAAAGGTCCTTTTCTTTTTTTACGTCCAATTGCGTGGCATAAGAATTCAAAATTCTATTTTTAAGTTCTTTAAAATAGGCAATATCTTCGTTGAACGCGGGCCGTTGAGAAAAAAGAAAGGGTCCTTTTAATGCGGGATTATGGATTAGATAATAAGATACCGCAGCCTCGGGGTTTAATTTCTTCAAAGCGAGATTTAAAAAAAAGGCGGTTGCCTGATGGTCCGCGTGAGTATCTGAAGGATGGGGCGCGTATATCCTTTGAGGATTATATTCCTTAATTATGCCTTCTATGTCCGAAAGCAGGTTTTCCCGGCTGTACCCCTTCTTTGCCCGCTTATAGGTTATCCTATAAGGAGAAGAGCTTGCTCCGGTTGTAGGAGATTTATAATTTTGGTTGTATTCTTTTTTCCAGAGATAAGAAAGCCCCTGGTCCGGATAACTTAAAAAAATTATGTACTTTGCCTCCAGGCGCATTTTTTTGGCTGCTTGCAATGCCTCTCTTTGGCGTTCTTTTCCAAAGGTGATATAATCCTTTGGGCTAAGTTCCTCCGGTTTCTTTTTAAACCAAACAGCCGCCGCCTGAGAAGATGCATCACCGTTGGTCAAAAAAACTATTTTTACTTTTTTATTTTCCTGGAGTGCCTTAAGAATGGTCCCGCCGCAGGCAAGGGTTTCATCGTCGGGATGGGGAGAGAAAACGAGGATATCAACCGCGGATTCTGCCTGCGTTAAATTGACGTTGAAGATAAAAAAAAATATAAAAAAATGAGAAAAATATATTTTTTGTTAATCACATTTGGTCTCGGCTATATAAATATCGCTCTTTTCCGGGCCGTAATGCGCTGTGCTACAACTGGTAATGGCATCAGTTAAAATCGCATTAACAGAACTCTGGGTTGAATCTATCTTAGCGTTATCCTGAGCATCCCTCACTATATTCTCTAATTGCTCAAGGGAAAATTCAGCAGCAGCGGGCGCTTTTCTGCGCTTTAACTTCCACCCTCCCTCAGCCGTTTTCCCTACACCCGTCGGCTGATCCTGGTCGTAACGCCAGACTATTATTTTAAAATCTCCTGCGCCACTTTCTAGCTTCCAGCGCTTTTGTAACCCTAACCACTCTACAGTTTCGCTAATATAAGGAAGCTTTTCTGGATAACCTTCTATCGCCACCTGCACAAAGTGGGAGAATTGTTGCCCCCCATCTACCTTAGGCTTATCCTTCCAGGCATAAACAATTTCGTTTCTTATTTTAGAAGCACATGGTAATCCTGGCAAACACGTCGGAGTAACATGTTGTATATACGCATCTACATACTCCTCGATACTCTTTTTTATATTACCGATATCGTAATTCAAGGCTCGTAGAATTTTCAGCGCTTGCTCAACTTCGGTAGGGCCGGAGGTATTATCGTGTGCCAACTGGCCTTGAAAAAGGCGCGCATCATCGCCGCAGTCAAATGAATGAACACTACATCCGCAGTTACTATGGCAACTGGCTTGATCTTTATGGCTTGCGCACCAACCGGGTTGAATTCCATACAAATCTCCGTCGCTACATACGGGCGGATTCTCACAACAGGTATAATATGTTCCTTCCCAGGCACAGGGTGATTTTTCTGACGACGGATAACAACAGGTATTACAACAACAATCGGAGCAATCGCTGCCGCAACAGTGACAATCGCATTCAGGAGTACTACAACCGTATTGCGTATAACAAGTACTACTAACTGAAACGCCCCTGCCCCAGGTGCATTCTCCGTGTTTACTTTTTATATCCGGGACAACAGTGGTATTATTTAAAGCTTCTAACTCCGTAATCCAAGTATTAATATTATTTTGGTCGCGGGTTAAGCGCTCATAAGCGTCGTCTTCTAAATCCCCGTCTATACTGCTTTTATCCAGATTATGCTGATTAGAATCGTAAAAAAAGGGAAGCCATTGTGTTGTGTTGTTTAATGCTGCAGTCATAGGCATATCCACAAACTCTTTGCTTCTGAATAAAAACATCCTCAGGTCTTCAATTAACTTATTCACATCGCTACAGGTTACCGTTGCTGTGGTACAGGGATCTGACGAACTACAAAAGCTTAAAGAAGGATACGCGCATTTTAACCGTTGCAACAAACTGATCAGCTTATCTGTTAAAAATCCGCCGGTAACCTGGCTTGGCCCCTCTGGCTGAGTTGCGTCTATTTTCATTATTGCTATTTGTTTACTCGTAACATTTTTAACCCAAGCCGGGCAAGAAGCGCTGGAAGTACAGGTAATTTCGTAATTAGCCGAATCTTCCTCCAATCCCGGTTCAATAAAATAAGAAAACTTGTTAATCTTCCATTTTTCACTATCCCATCCGTCTTCAACGTCGATAGCAATGAACCTTTTGAGCCCGCTTTTAAATGTATCCAGGGCCTGTTTTAAATCGTCATCACTCACCAACGGTAGCCGTAAGGCATAATACCAAGCAGCGAATCTGCCTACTTTATTTGCATTGCGCATTTCAGGGATAGCGCTTAAATCATAATCTTTGCCGGTTGCCTCGTCGCGAAAAATGCTTACTCCCACTCTTTTCAACTCAACATCGTCGCTCTGTGTAGAAAGCAATGCCCCAAACAGAGCACTCTCTCTTAAGGCATCGTGTGTAGTCATCTCTTTATTAAATCTATCGGTTATACCTCCAAGCATAGATGTGGACATTGACATCGAAACTAACAAGCCCAATCCGGTAAGAAGAACTACCGGGCTTATTAAAATCCCTCCTACAATGGAGCCGACTAAAACTAACACCAACGCCAGCCAACCATAACCAGTTTTCTCTGTTTGCCCACCTAACACCTCATCCTTATAATAATGGCTCATGCTGCCCAACTGCGAGGCTAAACTCAAAGCGACCTTATCTGCTGCTTGCGAGGTTGAGGTTTTAATCTGGATCACTTTGCTGATATTTATAAATACGGCGGTAAATAAAATTATCACCGCGATGACAAAGGTGATAATCACGGCGATCTGGCTGCGGCGGTTTAGCGGTAGGTTTTTGCGGAAGAAATTCATTACTCTTTCTTTGTTCCTGTGGTTTTAAACTCTCCCTGAATTTTTCCCTGGCTGTCAATACCGGACTGCTTAAAAACAAACAGGTCATTTAATCCGATATGCATCTCATCAACCATGCCGGTAATTTCCGTGATCTGGGTGATCTTTCTTGAGCCGTCGGAAAAACGGGCAGTATGCACAATCATATCAATGCTGGAGGCAATCATCTCGCGGATTGCCCGCAGGGGAATCTCGATACCGCTCATCAGGATCAGGGAATCCAGGCGCGCTAAAACATCCTGCGTGGAGTTGGCATGAATGGTAGTCATCGAGCCGTCGTGGCCGGTATTCATTGCCTGAAGCATATCCATAGTTTCCTCGCCCCGGCATTCTCCGATAATAATCCGGTCCGGCCGCATGCGCAGGGAATTACGGAATAAATCACGCACGAAAATCGCCCCTTTTCCCTCAATATTCGGGGGCCGTGACTCCAAGCGTATCCAGTGTTGATGGTCGAGCTTTAATTCCGCCGCGTCTTCAATAGTAATTACCCGTTCTCCTTCAGGAACAAACTCCGAGAGCACGTTCAAAACCGTGGTTTTTCCCGAGCCGGTGCCTCCGGAAACGATGATGTTTTTACGCGCTAAAACGCAGGCCTTGAGAAACTCCCCCATAATCTTATTTAAGGCGCCCAGCCGCTCTAAATCATTAACTTTCAGCCGCTCCTGGCTGAATTTTCTAATCGTCAACGTCGGGCCGGTAAGGGAAAGCGGAGGAATAATCGCGTTGACCCGTGAGCCGTCGGAAAGCCGGCCGTCAACCATCGGCACCGACTCATCTACTCTCCGGCCTAAGGGCGCGATAATCCGCTCGATTATCTGGCGCACCTGTTCATTAGATACAAAACGCTTAGGAACTAACTCGAGCTTACCATGTTTTTCGATGTAGATCTGGCTCTTATTGTTCACTAAAATATCGGTAATTTCGGGGTCACTAATCAAATCTTCTAAAGGGCCCAAGCCCAAAATCTCGTCACTGATCTCCTTGATCAGCCGCTCCCGATCCTGGCGCGAAGAAATAAGCGCCCCTGCTTCATCCATGAGCGCGGTATTGATCGCTTTCATTGTCTTCCGGCGCAACTCCGCGATTTTTGCCATATCCCCGGCTACATGGTCGAGGCGCCGTAAATCCAATTCCTGAATAACGCGCTTATGCACCCGTTGTTTTAAATCGTCTATTTTCTCTTCGCCGGTGAGTTTTCTCTCTGTGGGCTTGCGGCCGCCTAAAGAAAGTGACTCCAGAGAGGAAGTATCCTCTTCTAAAAATTCTCTTTTTTTTTCCGTAATCGGAACAGCTGCTTCTAATTTTTTATGGGAGATAAAAAAATCGGGGTGAGTGAGTAAATCCTCGGCTAATTTATTCAGCACAATACTTACGCGCGAACGCGGGCTATCCAGCACCACGGGTATCCCGCGGTTCAAGGCAGAACCAACAGCCTTGCCCTCCGACGGGATGCGGCTGATTATATCGCAGGGCAAAGCCGCCCTTACTTCCTGCCAGGATACCGCTCCTGTGCTTTCCGCGCGGTTTAAAACCACGCGCATCATCTTGGCGGGAAAATACAGTGACTGCAGCATTTTAATGTCTTCTTTCGCCTGATAAACCGAAAGGACATCGGGGTTAATCGCCAATAAAATCA
Source organism: Candidatus Omnitrophota bacterium (assembly GCA_022013085.1). Taxonomy (GTDB): domain Bacteria; phylum Omnitrophota; class Gorgyraeia; order Gygaellales; family Profunditerraquicolaceae; genus UBA6249. The sequence goes on from JAKLQX010000004.1 coordinate 25,877, forward strand.
AATTTGTCTGCTCCAGAATCGCGATCAACGCTTTGTTAAATGTCCTGCCGCTGTCGCAAACAATAAATTCGTATTCTTTGCTCAAATCATTCAGAACACAAGAAATAAACTTTTCATCAACATAGGGCCTTTCTTCGGCAGTTAATATCAAAGGCAACAGGTCCATATTCGCGGCGGGATAATGAAGAATATATTCGCCAATCTGTGAAGGGGAATAATTGCCTTTCTGCCAGTCGGGAATAAGGTCGGCCAAGGGCTTTTTCGGCTTTAAATTCAAAAGCATCGCCATATTGCCCGGCAGCTGCAAATCCGTATCAAAGAGCAAAACCTTTTTACCTTTAGTTAATTTCTGGGCTAAGGCAACCGCAAGGTTGGTGACAATAAACGTCCTTCCTACGCCGCCTTTAGTGCTAAAGATAGAAATAACCTGGGCCATATTATTCTAGTTTATAGACAATGGGGATAACTATGCGGAGTTCTTTTTGATTGAGCTCCGCAGGGAACGGGGGATAAGGAGATATCTTTTTAACCATACTCACTGCGTCCTCATCAAATATGCTGTATCCCGATGATTGTTTGACCTTCACCTCTAAGAGCGCGCCCGTAGAATTAAGCCGTAAATCTAATCTTACCAAACCTTGCATTTGGCCTTGTTTAGCTGCCCAAGGATAAACTAAATTATCCTGTATACGCTTGGTAATTCTACCCATATATTCAGACATCGCCTGACTGGTTAATTCGGCAGGAGAGATCACTTTGGTTTCATCAGGCATAGGCGTTTCAATTTTAGCGCTTTCTCTGATTAGAGGTACCTTGGCTGCTGCTACTGGGATTGCTGCTACTGGAAGAGGCAATTGTGTTTTCACTACTTCTTTAACAAGCGCGGGTTCTTTTATAATTGTGGGAGTAAGCGTAATCACCAACTCTGTATCGCCTCTCTCTCCCGTACCGCCTCCGGCTGTAGTTGTTTTTTTCCTGAAAAATACACCCAACACCGGTATATCCCCCAAGAAAGGAGTTTTGCGGATATCTTCCTCGGACTTTTGCTTGATCAGCCCGCCGATAGCCATCATCTGGCCGTCATTAAGAAAAAGCTGCGTGGATGCGTTGCGCTTGCTTAAAGGATAGGCCTTGGCCGTAGTAGTCGTAGTCGAGCCGCCCGTTGAACCAATGGTATCCGCTACGCCCACATCGCTGACTTCTACACTCAATGCCAACTTAATCTGCTTATCTTCGGTTATCGTGGGTTTTATCTTTAACTTAATACCGTATTCTTTATATTCTATATTTGTGCCGCTGGCTCCGGTAGAAGCCGCGATACTGGTATTAAATATCGGTTTTTCTCCGCCGACTAACAACTCCGCTTCCTTGCCGCTCTGGCAGGCAAGCCGGGGTTGAGAAAGGATGCGCGCCTTTCCTTCTTGAACCAAGGCGTCTAATTTAAAGGTAAACGGATCGGCGCCGGCAGAAGTACCCCGCTCTAAATTTAAAACTTTAAATAAAGTCGAAAATTTCGTGCCCGCGGCGGCAATACCGGGAGAGCCTACTTCCATAAGGTTTAGAGCTCCCGGAAAGGTAAATCCCAACGCCTTAGAAGCATCTTTATTTAATTCCAGAACTTGCACATTAATCTCGACCACTGCCCTTTCTTCCATTAATTGGATAAGATTGGTGGTTTTCCCTTTAAGTGAACTTAAGGCAACATCAATACGCTCTAAATCCGAAGGCGTCTTTACGCTTCCTAAAAGTAAAACTTTGCCTTCACTATCCGACGGCCGCGTAAAAACCTTGGGAAAATTCAATTCCTTTAAAAGGGCGTCTATTCTTTTTTTAATCAAATTCATATCTTCCTGAAAAACCTCTACCTGTAATGTGTGCTGGCCCGCTGCATCCCACCAGACCAAATTGGTTGCGCCCGGGCTTTTGGCCACCAAAATCATATCAGCCTTGCTTACCGCGGTGACATCAAGGATATTCGGGTTATTAATTACTATTTTGGTTGGGGTATTTACCGGAAAAACTTTGATTTCTGTAACGTATAAAGTTATAAGTTTTAGCTCTTCAGCATAGGCTCCCGCCGCGGATAAAATAAAAAACAGTAAAAATGTAAATTTAAGCATGGCCTTCATTTTTCTTTGTTTGCTGCTGATAGGGGAACAATTTCTTTTTGCAAGCCGCGATAGATCTCCACTACCGGCTGGCCTTCCAAGCCTATTTTCTCACCCTGGCTGGTGGATAAATAATTCAACAAGGTATCCCAGTCAACCGGTGCAACCGGGTCAACCCCGGTATCCTGCGAGGAACGCAGGGCTAATTTGATCTTGCCGTGTTCCTGAACAAAAGAAAGCAATACCGCTTCCTGGGGCGTAAGCGCAAAAGTAACGGGTTGCGCCGCGGCAGAGCCTTCTTTTGTTTTATATTTTGAAGCAACCATTTCATTTCCCATGGCTAATACTTGAATGCCTTGAAAAAGTGAGATTAAACGCGGGGCGGAACTTTCCGTTGCTTGCGGAGCGGCCTTCTTAGGTAAAGCAATAAGCGCGAATATATCCACGTAATCGCCGGGTTTTAGCAAACTGGCGATACCGGAAAGGCTCTCCGCTGAAACCGTTATCGCCCTTTTGCCTTCGGGCGTAATTTCCGAAAGAGTCTTGCCGATATTTCCGGGAGGAAGAAGTTTACTGCTGAGTATCTGCTCTTCGGCGGCAATCGGGCCGGAGGCAATCTGGCCCATAACCTGCTCAAAAGAGGTAACTGCGCCGGGCTGGATATATTCCACCGGCACCTGTTTAAATGTAATGTCTTCGGCAGTAATCGGAGTTTGCGCCGGGATATCTTTTTTCGCCACCATCACCACTCCCATGGTTACTTTCGGTTTGGCAGCCAGGGCCTTTTGTTCCTCCTGTTTCATCCTCTCCCAGATTTCAACTTCTCTTTTTCCAAGATAGAGGTTTAACAATATTATCGCCGCAATCCCGCAGACAACCGCGATAATCAGAGGGAATTTTCTTCTTAATTCTATTTTCATTATTTTATCAAATCCTGGTATAGGACTACTTTGGTTTTCTTTAACAAGCCGGTGGTTATCTCTTTTAATTTTTGCTGCTGTTTAAGAAACAGAACACTTCTTTTAATCTCATCCCATAACTCTGATAAAACCCTTACCTGGCCCCCTTTTATCGCTTCTACCTTTATTATATAGTAACCGTTCTTTTCTTTAAAGACGGTGCTGAGTTGGCCGGCTTCTAATAAACGTGAAAAAGCTATTTCGTCAAAACGGCTGTAATCCGCGCCGCGCTTGCCCTTTTTGATAAAACCTAAATCCCCTCCGTTTGCGGCGCTTTGCGCTTTTGAACGCTGCGTCGCCAAGGCGGCGAAATCCGCGCCTTTGAGCAGTTCGATAAGCACATCTTTTGCTTCCGCCTCGCTATCCAAAACAATCTCCCGGATTTTTCTTTCCTCTTCCTGACGGTACTGATCTTTAAAAGTATTGTAAAATTCTTCAATTTCCGAGGAAGTAACCGTTATGTTGTCTATTTCGTCATGGAGAATCTGGCTGGCTAAAACATTAATCTCCAGGTTCCTCAAGAGTTCCTGGGGTTTCGGCTGCTTATCCAGGCCCCTGGCTTTTGCCTCTAAATACAAAAGGTAACGCCGGACTAACTCTTCGTTTAAGTAAGCAATTTTTTGCTCGCGGGTATTGATTTTGGCTTCGGGGTTATCCGTGGATTCATTATAACTGCGGATTTCCTGCTCTAGCTGCTCTAAAGTAATGGGCAGGTCATTGACGTAAGCAACCACCGTGCCCTGCGGCTGCCAGGATTTAGCTTTGGAAGAAATTTTTAACTTTTTATCAACCTGCTCGCACCCGGATAAGCATAAAAATAAAAACAATAACACACAAGCAAGGGGAACCGACGGGTTTTTACGTCTCATCTGCACTACTCCTTCGTAAAAGTTATTTCTTGCTCGATAACCTATAATTTATACATTATCAAATAAAGCGGTTCAAGTCAATATAATTTAATAAATAATTAAAATTATTTGGGAGCGCTTTCAAACCAAAGTATCTCTCCATCAGCTGTATTTAACTGCCGCTCATTCAACCGGCAGTTAAGATATTCTAAATCTTTCAGGAATTGATAATCCCAACTGACCAGCATTCTGACTTTGACTTTATTTTGCCCGGAAATAAGTTTTACCGGAAGATTATAAAAACATTCACTGGTAAAGCTTAAGTCTTTTTCGGTATATTCTACCGGTAAAAAATGCCAACGCAAATAAAGATCCAGCATTTTGATATAATTCCTGAAGATATCCGCCAAGCCTAGATCCAATTCTTTCGCGTCTATCTTGAATCTATCCCGGGAAAGGAACTTTTGTTCGTCGCCGGCATAAGAAAAAAGTTCGATTTTACGGCTGAAATCATGAAAGGCCTCCTCAAAATTAGGCCAATGGCTTAAATAAGTTGAGGCTAACTCTTCCAAGCTCATTGCCTGAGCATCGGTGTTCAAAACAACCAAACGAATTTTTTCCTGCAGGTTAGTCTTTATCGCGCAGCCCTTTAAAGAAAGCCTCTGATTCAAAGATACCAGCAACAGATCGATCTCGATCTCTCCTAAATATAGGTCCTGATCTATTCCGGCAACGTGTTTTAGAGAAAACTCTCCAATTCTCTTTACTTTCCGGCCGGAGGTAAATTGCCAGGGCCAAAGCCCAAAAACTAAAATACATCTATGCTCAGGATTTAAAGGTATCTGCTCCAACTCTTCTAATTGATTTCCAAATAAAGTTAAATTTTCCGGATAATTATCTTTTGAACCGATATTCAAAAGCAGGTTAAAAAAATCTTTGGGAAAGATATCGTAACCAAAAGGAGAAAATAGAACTAAAGGTTGGCCCTGAAGAAAATGTTTATTTAACTTATTTTTCAGGTCATAAACGGTGTTAGAAAAATCAAAGGGGAAACGGGTAGCCGGCCAACTCGAATGCAGCTGGCCGTCCAAATGGATAACACTTCTGTCGATAAAATGGACTTTTACTCCTTTGGCCTCGACAAAAACATTGGAGATAATCCCGGCAATTTCTGACTTTATATTATTAATCTGCTGGACCTGCGCGTAATAACTGTCCAGTTTTTCTAAAGAATACTGCCTGCCAATCAAATCCCCAAGCGGCGGGAGATTGCCTTTGCCAAATAAAGGCCTAAAAATCAACGCTTCCACAAGCTGTAGGGAATCTTCGGATTGGCTGCCCAACCCTTTACAGATAGCCGCATTGATTTGTTTGCTGCCACCGATCATCTGATCCAATATTTTCAGTAATATCGCGCCTGAACAAACCCTGTCTTCCGGCAGAGAACTAATGCTATCCGGCTCTTTTCTTGACGAGGCCGGCCCTTCCTTTTCTTTCTCTTGTTTAGCCTTTAGCTCTGATTCAGCAATCCTGGCCCATCTCTCTCTTTCAATTTTTAATTCTGCTTCCAGTGTAGCTTTTTCTCCTTCCATCTTACGGGACTCTTCTTCACGCTTTCTTTTTTCTTCGGCTGCTTCCTGAGCAATTCTTTCTGACTCAAACTTCTTTGCTGCTTCCTCAGCCTTGATCCTGGCTGCTTCCAGCGCAGCTTTTTCTTCTTCCAGTTTACGGGACTCTTCTTTACGGGCCTCTTCTTCTAAACGCTTATTCTCCACTACTCGTTCCTGAATGATTTTTTCCAACTCAGACTGCCTGGCTGCTTCCTCAGCTTTGATCTTGGCTGCTTCCAGTGCAGCTTTTTCTTCTTCCAGTTTACGAGCACCTTCTTCTAAACGCTTACTCTCCACTGCCTGTTCCTGAGCGATTCTTTCCGACTCAGAGTTCCTGACTGCTTCCTCAGCCTTGATCCTGGCTGCTTCCAGCGCAGCTTTTTCTTCTTCCATCTTTCTTTTTTCTTCGGCTGCCTGATAAGCCTCTTCTAGAGCGCGTTTGTTAGCCTCAATCTCGGCCTTGAGTCTTTGTTTTTCAGAGCTCAGTTTTTCCTCTATCCTAATACGTTCCTCTTCCTGTAATTTTATAGCCCATTCTTCTGCTTCTGTAATCCGTTTTTCCTCTAAACTAATTTCTTCTTTTTTCTCTTCCTTAATAATTCCCTCTTTAACTGTTTTTTCGGTTATCTCCGGTTCTATTCTTGGTGGCTCGGTAACCAGCATGATAGCTCTGGTCCCTTCAATGACCGGTAAAGCAGGCAGATTAAACTTTTTTCTCTTTTGTTTCCGCCTTCTACCAATAGGCATACTTAAATTGTTTTCTTTAAAAATAGCATTAATACTGGATTTTGAAACCTTGATATGAAACTGCTCAAGAATTAACGCAGTTAAATAGCGGCAACTTAACGCGGGGTTATTCTGTTTATTTTGAATAATAGAGCTTAAAACTTCAGGTTTAAGCTTATGTACTACTCCCATATATCCTCCAGATTGGACATTATCAACTAATATAACGCTTATTTATGAAGTTGTCAAAGAAAGTTTTAACCTAAAAACTTTCTTTGATCCTGAGGCTAACCGCCGAAGGAGCTAATATAATTTCCTATGCTATCAAGTCAGATTGGACGCCTACGTTGTCAAGAACTCTGCCGACTTTCAGTAGGGGAGGTTTAAACCTCCCCTACTGTAATTGATAAAAGTCTACAGGGTTTATTATTGCTAAACAGGGACAGTGGCCATTATCTAAAGAATGTTCACTGTCCCTGTTTCCTAAATACTATTAGCCCCAACCGGATTTGAACCGGTGTTTACAGCCTGAGAAGCTGACGTCCTAGACCAGGCTAGACGATGGGGCCAAAAAATTATTTAATATTCAACATACTGGCCTGATCATAGACCAGGCTTCCCGTTTCTCTAGATTTTGTATTTTGGAAACGGGATCCCGCCTTGACTCTAATATCCAGGCGGGAAGACGATGGGGCCAAAAAATTATTTAATATTCAACATACTGGCCTGATCATAGACCAGGCTTCCCGTTTCTCTAGATTTTGTATTTTGGAAACGGGATCCCGCCTTGACTCTAATATCC
>JAKLQX010000033.1 GCA_022013085.1 Candidatus Omnitrophota bacterium
CCTGGCAATTGGCCCAAGAGAAAAAACCTGATCTGGATAAACGATTACTAATGACAGCCTCTGTTGATCTCGATGCGCTACTTAATACCTACACTTCTCTTTTGGCTCAGGGGGGTAAGAATCTATTGACCAATCCCTAAAGTTACTACTGAGAGCCAGGTATTCGTAATCAAGCTGCCCAATAACGCTGCCGCGCGATTAGCTCTAAAAACCAAAGCTAATAATAATGCCGCCGCCGGGCCGGTTCCGGGCAGTAAACCGGCAAATACCCCCAAACCCACGCCTAAAGCAATTTTTCCGGCAGAATCATTAATTTTAAAAAGTTTAGCAAAAATAAAATTTATAATTTTTTTAAACACTGGCTCTTTCGCGTACAAGTAGGGTGGGTTTAAGAGGCTGTGCTTTAATTCGCCAAATTAACCTTCCCCAACCTAAAATTGTTCTTTGACAACTTAAGAATTAGTAAATATAGCTTTTGCTATGCGCTAATCTTTCTTGTATTGTAGATAATCTCTAATTATTTCAACTACAGCCAATGTTTGAACACTAAAAGGTTAAACCCAATGCATAGAAGCGTGGTTTCTACATCGGCCTTAGCTTTGCCTCTTAAATGGAACTGGGTAAACTTCAAGTTTTTCTTGAAGTGGCCAAAGACGCGTTCGATAAAAGAGCCCCGTTTTTTATATCTCTGCCGGTATTCTTCTTGCTTAAACTTCTCTTGAGTAAGAAGCAGGGTTTTATGATTAGGGTCAATGGTTAGGATACGGTGTTTAACTTTAGGATGAGTCAGGCATCGTATTGCATCAGGACAGCTGCCGCACCGTTCTTTACAAACATATTCTTTTACCATTTTAATCGCATTTTTATTACGAGCAGCTTCGTATTTTCTGCGAAAAATAAGAATTCTGCCCTGCGGGCAGATGTAGTTATTTTGCCGCGCGTCGTATTTAAAATCATCTTGTGTGTATTTTGTTAGTGCATTATCCATTATAATTTTAGCTTTGCGTAAAGAAGAAGCGGTGATAGAATCAGGAATACAGGTATCAATATGCTCTTTCTCCAGGACAGCTATTGAGGCATTGGAATAATAGCCGCTGTCGGCATCAGCTTCTTTTGGCTTTATGCCTGTATTTTCTTCAAAATGCCTGATCATCGGCTCTAAGTGTTCATTATCAGCTGAAGTATCGCAGGTTGCGCAGGCAACGATTAAACCGGAATCTTTATCTAAAACTGCCTGCGCGCTGTAGGATGGCTTTATTTTATTTATACCGCTGTCTTTCATAAATCTTGCTTCGGGATCGGTAGTGTTTACGTAATTTAGTTTTTTGCTTTTGGCTTCTTCGATGATTTCTTTTAACTTTTGCAGCCTTTTGCTCTTTGAGCGTAATTCTTTGGGTAATTCCTGGCCGGTAAGTTCTTTGCCGTAAACCATATCTTCTTCAGAGTCCTGAGCCTGAGCGTTTGTGAGATAGTCGTCGATTGATTTTAATACTTCATCATACTCATCGGCTTTGACGGTTCTACTACTAGAGGCATTAGCTTTTATCTTGGTAGAGTCCAAAACCAGGCGGCCTATTTTTAGAATTTTCAATTTTTTGGCTATTTCAAGCAGTTGCCCAAAGAGTTCTTTGATATGGCTTTGTTGATGAGCCCTGAATTCGCAGATGGCCCTGAATTTTGGTTGTTGTCCCCGGCTTAAGTGAATAAAGGCTAAATTCTCCTGGCATTGCTGCTGGAGTTTGCGTGATGAGAATACTCCCGTAGCATAGCCAAAGAAAAGAACCTTTAACATTAGTCTTGGGTCGTACGCGGGATTTCCCGCGCCGGGAGTTAAATTGTAAAACTTTTTTAGATCAAGGTTTTCAACCATTTCATCAACTAAATATACGAGATGATCTTCCAAAAGAACATCTTCAGGTTTATAGCCGAAGAGTTGAGTTTGATTCGGATTATATCCTCTGTAATTCATTTTAGGCCTCCTTTTGTTACCTTTATTATACCAAGAGGCTTGTAAAAATCAACTAAATTGTCGACGAGAAAAAACTATTTCTCCGACGATAATAAACTAAGGGAAAGGGATAATTGGCGCACAGCCTCTTAAACC
>JAKLQX010000034.1 GCA_022013085.1 Candidatus Omnitrophota bacterium
CTTATGAAACCAATCCTTAATACTAAAGGGCTTACCTTATGTCCCATGAATTATGCTCTCCTGTTTTAAATCTAACTCAATTTTTATATGCACAGTGCGTTTACGAATTGATGCAGCGCGGCCAAACGCAGCAGCCTTAAATCTTTTCCAAACCGGCCCCGGATTAGCCACAATTTTGGAAACATATAACTTGTCTACTTGAAAACCTTTTATTTTAGCATTGGCAATTGCAGATCTCAATATCTTTATTAAATATTCCTTCGGCCTTTTATTAATAGTACGTAAAATCGCTTCTGCTGTCCCCGCGTCTTTTCCGCGGATTAAATCTAAAACCAAGCGAACTTTACTTGGAGATAATCTTAAAAATTTCCCTTCAGCTTTTGCAATCATTTTACGTCTTCTCCAGCGCTTTCTTAGCTTTGATACCGCCGTGCTTCCTAAATATTCTCGAAGGCGCAAATTCGCCTAACTTATGGCCTACCATATTTTCGGTAACAAACACCGGAATATGCCTTTTGCCATCATAAACCGCAAAAGTAAGGCCGACAAAATCCGGAATAATTGTAGAGCGGCGGCTCCAGGTTTTAATCGCCTGACGCAACCCAGCTTGAGTCTGTTTTTTAATCTTCCTTAATAAACTTTCCTCAACATATGGACCTTTTTTCAGTGATCGCGGCATATTATGGTTTCCTTCTCTTTACAATAAATTTGTTAGAATATTTTTTACGATTTCTAGTGCGGTATCCTTTGGTAGGTTTACCCCAAGGCGTAACCGGATGAGGATTACCTTGGCCGGATTTACCTTCGCCACCACCGTGTGGATGGTCAACAGGATTCATCGCCACACCTCTTACCGAAGGCCTGATCCCAAGCCAGCGGCTTTTTCCTGCCTTCCCTAAAGTAATTGCTTCATGATCAATATTACCAACCTGGCCGATGGTAGCATGACAATCCAAACTTACTAATCTTATTTCTCCGGAAGGTAAGCGCACATGCGCAAATTCACTTTCTTTAGCCATAATCTGAGCACTCGTTCCGGCACCGCGTACAATCTGGCCGCCTTTACCTTGAAATAACTCAATATTATGTATTAGGGTTCCAGAAGGGATATTACGCAAGAGAAGGCAATTGCCTACATTAATCTCGATGTCTTTCTGATTACTAGAAACAATTATATCATTTACATTCAGCCCTACCGGAGCAACAATATATCTTTTCTCTTTATCCGGATATTCAACTAAAGCAATTCTAGCTGATCGGTTAGGATCATACTCAATAGCAAGAACCTTTGCCGGCTGATCATAGATATTACGTTTAAAATCAATTATACGCAACATCCGCTTATGCCCGCCTCCTATATGCCTGGTAGTTATACGGCCATGCGCGTTCCTTCCACCGGTTTTCTTAAGCGGAAGCAGTAATGAACGCTCAGGCTTATGTTTAGTGATCTCTTTAAAATCCGGGCCGCTCATATGCCTGCGGCTAGGTGTAGTTGGCTTAAATTTAATGATTCCCATTAAATGAGCGCTTAATTTACGATTCGCCGTAGGCGAAGAGTAAGTTAATGCGCGAATTTATCCCGACGAATATGTGGAAATTGTCGAAGATAATTTCCACATATCTTATGAGTCGGGAACTTCCTTGTTTAACTAATTAACCTCAATTTTCTGCCCAGCAACTAAAGTAACTACAGCCTTTTTAGTATCAGCTGTCCTGCCTAATTGATGCCTAACTCTTTTAAGTTTGCCCATGGAAACAAAAGTATTAACATTCTTTACCTTTACTTTATAAGCTAGCTCAACTGCCTTCTTAATCTGAATCTTATTGGCAGAGTTAATTACCAGAAACAAATATTTATTTTGCGGCTGGTAACTTGTTGATTTTTCCGTCTGTAAAAGGGCTTTGATTATATTCATTACTTTAACCTCTTAACTAAATCCGCTAAGCCTGCTTTAGTAATAAGCAGCTTGCTATTATTCATCACTTCATAAACATGAGTATCAGTAGCCAAGTTAGAAGTTAAAAAACTTATATTCTTTAAAGCAATCTTTAATTTACTTTCTACTTTATTTGTTATAAATAAAACCTTATTTTCTTTTTTAGATTTTAAAGAAGATAACTTAAGGTTTCTCAATACCGCCATTGCGAACTTTGTCTTAGGTTCAGCTATCTTAAATTCATCTAAAATAATTAAATTATTTTCTTTGGCTTTTGCATTTAAGCTGGTCCTTAAAGCCAGAGACTTAATTTTCTGGGGGATATCATAAGAAAAATCCCGAGGATGTGGGCCAAAAACTACACCACCATGCCTCCAAAGAGGAGATCGAGTTGAACCTACGCGGGCGCGGCCTGTCCCCTTCTGCTTCCAGGGTTTTTTACCGCCTCCAGAAACTTCACCGCGTGTTTTAGTTGAAGCTAACCCTTTTCTCTGGTTAGCGCGGTAAGACTCAATTGCTTGATAAAGACAAGCGGTATTTTGAACTCCATCAAAAACAGAAGCATCTAATTCTATTTTTTCAATTTCCTTGCCTTCGCTATTATAAACAGGTAAAGTTAACATATTATTTTTTCGCCACTATCTTTTTTCCACCGGAGGCTAATCCGCCTGCGGCGGAAGCCTTCTTTTTTATGGCTTTAGTAATTACGATATAACCATTTTTGTGTCCCGGTACTGCCCCCTCAACTAATATAATATTATTCTCTAAATCTACTTTAATAACTTTTAAATTCTGAACTGTTACTCTCTCCGCACCCATATGACCGGGCATATGATGCCCGCGAAAAACTCGGCCGGGAGTAGTACTTGACCCAATAGAACCAACTCGACGATGCGAAGTAGAACCATGAGTTCTCGGCCCACCTTGCCAATGCCAACGTTTCATGCCGCCCTGGAAACCTTTACCGATAGAAATACCGCAGACATCTACAAAGTCTCCCTCAGCAAAAAGATCAACCTTCAGCTCATCACCAACCTTATATTCAACATTAGCTTCTTTAGAAAGATCTTTAATTACTTTACGCGGAGCAATATTTAATTTCTTAAATAGCCCTAATTGAGGTTTTTTTAAATTCTTTTCTTTAGCCAATTCAAAGCCTAGCTGAATATTCTTATCCATAATCCTAAGGATAGGACAAGGGCCGGCCTCCAAAGCCGTAACTCCCACTTGACTTGAGTCGCTGGCAAACACTTGCGTCATTCCGATTTTTTTTCCAATTAATCCAATCATTTCAATTTATCCGTTTTTTGATTTACTACTTGATTTCTACATCCACTCCTGCAGGCAGGTTTAATTTCCTTAATGAATCGATGGTCTTAGCTGTGGGTTCAAAGATGTCAATAAGGCGTTTATGGGTAGACAAATCAAACTGTTCACGTGATTTTTTATCCACGTGTGGAGAACGCAATACCGTATAAATTTCCCTTTTTGTAGGAAGCGGTACGGGGCCGGAAATCTTGGCCCCAGTGCGCTTAAGCGTCTCCACGATCTCAATTACTGCTTGATCTAAAAGTCGGTGATCATATGCTTTTAGCTTTAAACGAATCTTTTGTGTATTCATAAATCAAACACCCTTAATCCTTTATCTAATGAAATCCCTGCGAACAAAGCAAACAGAGATTACGCAATAACCTCAGTAACTACTCCTGCTCCAACTGTATGGCCACCTTCGCGAATAGCAAAACGTGATTCTTTTTCTATGGCGATAGGAGTGATTAACTCCACATCTAGCGCAATATTATCACCAGGCATAACCATCTCTACGCCTTCTGGAAGAGTAGTTGCACCAGTAACATCGGTAGTACGGAAATAAAACTGCGGACGATAACCTTTAAAGAAAGGTGTATGCCTTCCACCTTCTTCTTTAGTCAAGATATAAACCTGTGCTTTAAACTTTGTATGCGGTAAGATTGATTTCGGAGCAGCAATAACCATGCCGCGCTCAATATCATTCTTTTCTACACCTCTTAACAAAAGGCCAACATTGTCACCGGCTTGGCCTTCATCCAGTAATTTACGGAACATTTCGATCCCGGTAACTACTGATTTTTTAATTGCTGGCCTTAAGCCGATTATCTCAACTTCTTCGCCAACTTTAACTTTACCGCGTTCGATTCTTCCGGTACCCACTGTACCTCTACCTTCAATACTAAAAACATCTTCTACCGCCATAAGCAAAGGCTTATCTAATTCTCTAGGAGGAAGCGGAATAAACTCATCAACTGCTTTCATTAAATCCATAATACACTTAGCATCTGCGCCATTAGCATCAGCAGCAGTATAAGCCTTATTGGCACTACCACGAATAATCGGAGTTTTATCTCCCGGATAACCATATTTAGTTAAAAGATCTCTAATCTCCATTTCAACTAAATCCAAGAGCTCTTTGTCATCGACCAAGTCAACCTTATTCATAAATACAACCATTGATGGAACATTAACCTGACGCGCTAAAAGAATATGTTCTCTAGTCTGAGGCATAGGGCCATCAGCTGCAGAAACTACTAATATGGCTCCGTCCATTTGCGCGGCACCAGTAATCATATTCTTAATGTAATCAGCATGGCCCGGGCAGTCAATATGCGCGTAATGGCGAGCATCTGTTTCATACTCAACATGGGCAACTGAAATAGTAACTACTTTTGTTTCGTCTCTAACAGTTCCACCCTTAGCAATATCCGCATAGTCTCTATGTGCGGCTTTACCGAGTTTTGATAAAACATTACAAATGGCAGCAGTAAGCGTAGTCTTACCATGGTCAATATGGCCAATGGTTCCAATATTTACATGCGGTTTACTTCTTACAAATTTTTCTTTAGCCATTTCTTATCCTCCTTGCCCCTAAGGGTACACCCGCGCAACTCTTTTAAGCGCGGGGTGTTACTTTCTAAAAAGTTTTCCTTGCGTTTGCATTTGATGAACCTGCAACAATTTTCTCCGCTACATGCGCAGGAACCTCGCTGTAAAACGAAGGTTCCATTGTATACGATGCACGGCCTTGTGTCAAGGACCTTGTTATAGTTGCATAATTAAAAACTTCAGACAACGGAACGTTCGCTCGGATAGTACGTAAATTTAATCTCTGGCCCAATGCAATAATTTTTGCCCGACGGCTACTTAAATCTCCAATAATTTGTCCCATAAATTCTTCCGGCACAATTACCTCAATATCCATAATCGGCTCAAGTAATACTGGATTTGCTTTCTTCATTCCATCTTGAAAAGCAATGGATCCTGCCATTTTAAATGCTAGTTCCGAAGAATCAACTTCATGAAATGATCCGTCAACTAAAACTACTTTTACGTCGGTAACCGGATAACCTGCCAGAACGCCATTTTTGGCTGCCCCCATTATACCTTGTTTTACCGCCGGAATAAATTCACGCGGAATAGAACCACTTTTTATTTTATCCTCAAAAGTAATACCTGTACCAGGAACTTCTTGTGGGCTCATTTCAATAACACAATGGCCATATTGTCCGCGGCCACCAGATTGCGAGATAAATTTGCCGACGCTAGGAACGCTTTTTCTAATTGTCTCACGATAAGCAACCTGGGGAGCGCCAACGGTAGCCTCGACATTAAACTCGCGTAAAATTCTATCAATAATAATTTCTAGATGCAATTGCCCCATACCCGCGATAAGAGTCTGGCCAGTTTCCTGATTATAGGTGACCCTAAATGAAGGATCTTCGTCTTCAAGTTTATGCATAGCCAACCCTAATTTTTCCTGGGCATCTTTTGATTTAGGCTCAATTGCCTGCTGAATAACTGGTTCAGGAAAACGCATAGCTTCAATAAGAATTGGATTTTTTTCCGTGCAAAGCGTATCTCCCGTCTTAGTATCTTTTAAACCAACAAGAGCCGCAATATCTCCGGTTGAAATACTATCAATCATCTCCTGATGGTTAGCATGCATTTTTACAATTTTAGTAACACGCTCTCTTTCTCTTTTAGAGGCGTTATAAATATAAGTTCCGGCATCAAGCGTGCCAGAATACATTCTTGTAAAATATATCTTTCCAACAAAAGGGTCTGTAGCAACCTTAAAACATAGAGCAGTAAAAGGGGCTAAATCATCCGCAGCCACTTCTTCAAATTCTCCGGTATCCGGATGAGTGCCTTTTACTGGTGGCACATCAACTGGAGAAGGAAGATAATCTTTTACAGCGTCTAAAACCAGCTGCACTCCTTTATTTTTAAAAGCCGAACCACAAAGTACCGGCACAAATTTATTAGCAATCACTGTCCGGCGTATTGCTTTCTTTAGCTGTTCATTAGTTACAGCCTTTCCATGTAAATAATCCTCGGCTAACAAATCATCCCCATCAGCAACTTTTTCTATTAAAATCATACGGTATTTTTCGCAATCCGCCAACATATCGCCAGGCACCTCGAGAATTTCCATCTCTTTACCCAGATCATCCTTATAATGCACTAACTTTTTATCAACCAGGTCTACAACGCCGCTAAAATCTGATTCTTTGCCAAAAGGAAGCTGAATCGCCGCGACATTCGCGCCTAATCTTTCATGCATCTGCGCGATACAATCAAAAAAGTTTGAACCCGTGCGATCCATCTTATTCACAAAAGCAATACGCGGCACATTATAACGATCTGCTTGGCGCCATACAGTTTCTGATTGCGGCTCAACTCCGCCAACTCCGCAAAAAACAACTACTGCGCCGTCTAAGACCTTTAATGATCTTTCTACTTCAATAGTAAAATCAACATGGCCCGGGGTATCAATTAAATTAATGGTTATATCTTTCCAAACGCAAGTGGTTGCAGCAGCGGTAATCGTGATACCTCGCTCCTGCTCTTGAACCATCCAATCCATAGTCGCGGCGCCATCATGAACTTCACCTAATTTATAATTCTTACCTGTATAAAATAGCACACGCTCGCTAGTAGTAGTTTTACCCGCGTCGATATGTGCAATTATCCCAATATTCCTTATTCTTTCTAACGGTATTTTTCTCATATCTTACCAGCGGAAATGCGCATAGGCTTTGTTACTTTCAGCCATTTTATGTGTATCATCTCTCTTTTTAATCGAAGAACCCTCGCCTTTGTATGCTGCGATAATCTCATCAGCCAATTTTTCCTGCATAGGTTTTCCTTTTCTATTCTGGGAAAAATCCCTGATCCAGCGCAAAGCAATAGAAGTACCTCGCTCCGGCCTTACTTCAATAGGAACCTGGTACGTTGCCCCACCAACCCTACGCGGTTTTACTTCTAAGCGCGGACGGGCATTATCCAATGCTTTATAAAATACTTTTAAAACATCTTCTTCATTTAAATTCTTCTGCACAATATCAAAAGCGCCGTAAACCATCTTCTCGGCGATTGACTTCTTACCTGCCAACATCACCATGTTAATAAATTTGGCAACTATTTTACTGTTAAACTTAGGATCGGATAAAATATTTCTTTCTTGCGCTTTTCTTCTTCTCATCCTTCGACACTCCCCTTATCCGTTTCGTTATTTACTTAAGATGACCCTGAGCGAAGTCAAACGGGTCATTGTTTATCCTTTGGTTTCTTTGCTCCATACTTTGAACGCGATCTTCTGCGGGCATTAACCCCTGAAGCATCCAGTGTTCCTCTGACAATATGATATCTAACACCCGGCAAATCTTTAACTCTACCGCCTCTGACTAAAACAATCGAGTGCTCCTGAAGGTTATGCCCTTCACCCGGTATGTAAGCAGTAACCTCGATACCAGTAGTAAGCCTAACCCTGGCGATCTTTCTCAAAGCAGAGTTGGGTTTCTTAGGTGTCATAGTACGCACCTGCAAACAAACCCCTCTTCTCTGAGGACAGGATTTTAAAGCCGGTGATTTACTTTTCTTATTTTTAGAAACTCGACCAAATCTGATTAGCTGAGCAATTGTTGGCATATATTATTCCTTTAGGCTAGCTTTAACTTCCTCTTTATCCTCTGCGCTTTTTCCAGCGCCAATTTTGACTACTTCAATATCGCGGTGAGCCCTAAATCCGGTTCCTGCAGGGATCAGATGCCCCACGATAACATTTTCTTTCAATCCAAACAGCTCATCACGTTTGCCACTGGTAGCAGCTTCGGTTAAAACACGAGTAGTTTCCTGGAAGCTAGCTGCAGAAATAAAACTTTCAGTAGTAAGCGAGGCTTTCGTAATACCTAAAAGTAAAGGTGTTGCCTGTGCAGGCTTTTCGCCTTTTTTAATTACCCGGGTATTTTCTTTTTGAAACACCCACTTATCCACCTGTTGAGTAGCTAAGAATTCTGTATCGCCTGGATCCTCAATCCTTACTTTCTTAAGCATCTGGCGAATAATTAACTCAATATGCTTATCATTAATACGCACGCCTTGTAAACGATAAACTTCCTGCACCTCATTTACCAGATACTCCTGCAAAACTTTGTCTCCGCAAACACGTAGAATATCCTGTAAAACTACCGGGCCATCAGTAAGCTGCTGGCCGGCGCTAACCTTATCCCCTTTGTAAACATTCGGATGTTTACCGTGCGGGATAGCATATTCCCTGCTCATACCAGTAGTGGATTTAACAATCATTACTCTCTGGTTTTTCTTAGTCTCACCGAATTCCACAAATCCGTCAATTTCACTAATAACCGCAGGATCTTTCGGCCGCCTGGCTTCAAAAAGTTCAGCTACGCGTGGAAGGCCGCCAGTAATATCGCGAGTTTTTACAACTGTGCGCGGAATCTTAGCCAAAAGATCTCCGCCTCCTACCTTTTCGCCATCCCTGACAATGATGTGCGCACCGATAGGTATAGGATAAATCCCCAAAACTTCATTTTTAGTATCTAAAATAACGACTTGAGGATGATACTCTGGCTTATGCTCAACAACTACGCGCTCAGCTAATTTAGTTACTGAGTTCACCTCTTCATGCATAGTAATATTTTCACGCAAGTCTTCAAAACGAACTACGCCGCCGACTTCAGTAAGTACTGGAATCGTATAGGGATCCCAGTGCACAAAAGAGATACCTTTAGCTACCTCTGCACCATCAAGGATAGTAATAAACGCACCTTGCGGGATAGGATATCGCTCAAGCTCACGGCCTTGCGCATCATTAACACTGATTGCGCCATTTCTATTTAAGACAACATTCTCTTTATTTTTAAGCGTGACTCTCAAATTATGATATTTAACCAACCCCTTATTCTTAGATTTAATAAAAGATTGTTCAATAGTTCTAGAAGCTGTACCACCGATATGGAAGGTTCTCATGGTTAACTGCGTACCGGGTTCGCCAATACTCTGAGCAGCTATAACTCCCACTGCTTCTCCAAGCTCTATCAATCTTCCAGTTGACAGGTTACGGCCATAACATTTAGTACATACGCCTCTACCAGATTCACAGGTTAAAACACTGCGAATACGAATCTTCTCAATACCTAATTTTTCAATTTGATCAGCCTTCTCTTCTGTAATCTCATGGGCCTGCTCAGCAATAACTTCATCAGTAATAATATCCACAACGTTATCTAAGGCTACTCTTCCGATAATGCGATCTTTAAGGCTAACCACCTCTTCATCGCCTTCAATAATCGCCGCGACAGTAATACCATTTAAAGTACCGCAATCATCCTCGCAAACAATTACCTCTTGAGCAACATCAACTAACCTACGGGTTAAATAACCCGCATCTGCGGTTTTAAGTGCGGTGTCTGCCAAACCTTTACGCGCACCGTGAGTAGAAATAAAATACTCCAAAACATTTAACCCCTCGCGGAAATTAGCAGTAATCGGGTTTTCAATAATCTCGCCTGATGGTTTAGCCATAAGTCCGCGCATACCTGCAAGCTGCCTAACCTGTAAACGCGAACCACGCGCACCTGAATCAGCCATCATAAAAATAGGATTAAAAGAATCCATCCCTTTAAATAATAAATCAGAGATTCTATCAGTGGCATGCGTCCAAATATCAATAACCTTAGATTTACGCTCGCTATCAGTAATAATACCTTTACGATACTGATCTTCGACTTTAGCTACTTCTTCCTTTGATTCTTTTAAAACTTGCGGTTTATCTAACGGGATAGTCATATCATCTATGCCAATAGAAATGCCTCCCAATGTACCCATCTCAAAACCTAAGCGCTTAATATCATCAAGCAACTTAATAGTCGCAGCATGCCCAAACCTTTTATAAACGCTAACCACTATATCGCTAACCCTTGCCTTATTTAATTCCCGATTAACAAACCCGAATTCAGGAGGCAAAATTTGGTTAAACATTACACGGCCAACAGTAGTAGTAATTAATTGTTTTCCTGATAAGACTATCTTCTGGTCAAAATCATAGACTCCCTCAACGCGAATCTTAATCTTAGCATGCAAAGCTACCGCTTTATCATCATAAGCTATTGAAACCTCATCAAAACTTGAAAAAACTTTGCCTTCGCCTAATGCCCCTGTCTTTTCTTTACTCATATAAAAAACCCCTAAAACAATATCCTGAGTAGGAGAAATTACCGGGCGGCCATCAGCTGAAGAAAATATATTATTTATAGCCAACATCAACACCTTGGCCTCTAACTGCGACTCGAGTGACAACGGCACATGTACTGCCATCTGGTCACCATCAAAATCTGCATTAAAAGCAGTACACACTAACGGATGTATCTTTATAGCTTTACCTTCGATTAATAATGGCTGGAACGCCTGAATACCCAGGCGGTGCAACGTAGGCGCGCGGTTCAGCAATACAGGGTGATCTTTGATTACTTCATCCAGGATATCCCAAACCTCAATCTTGCCACGCTCCACCATTCTGCGTGCACCTTTAATTGTATGCACAAAACCTTTTTCTCTTAATTTTTTAATAATAAACGGTTCGAATAATTCTAAGGCCATTTGCTTAGGCAAGCCGCATTCATGTAGCTTCAATTCCGGCCCAACAACGATGACGCTTCTACCGGAATAATCTACACGTTTACCCAATAGATTCTGACGGAACCTTCCCTGCTTTCCTTTAAGCATATCAGAAAGCGACTTTAATGGGCGATTGTTTGCTCCATTTACCGCTTTACCATGGCGGCCATTATCTAGGAGCGCATCCACTGCCTCCTGAAGCATACGCTTTTCATTGCGGATAATAATTTCTGGAGCATTGAGATCCATCAATTTTTTCAGGCGATTATTACGATTTATTACACGGCGATATAAATCATTAAGATCGCTAGTTGCAAACCTTCCGCCATCAAGTGGAACTAACGGACGCAGATCAGGCGGGATAACCGGCAAAATCTCTAAAATCATCCACTCCGGTTTATTACCGCTTTTCTTAAAATCTTCGGTAATCTTTAAATTTTTAGTCGCTTTGCGATTATTTAAAACATCTTTAGATTTCTCTAAATCTTTTCTAAATTTACGACAGAGCGCATCTAAATCCAGCTCTTTTAATAAATCACTAATTGCCTCAGCACCGATTTTGGCTTTAAAAGTTGCGCCATATTTACTCAATGCTTCCTGATATTGCTCATCAGTAAGCAACTCTTTTTTCTTCAAAGCAGTTGTGCCTGGGTCAACTACAACATACTCCTCATAATAAATAATCCTCTCTAAGTCTCTTAAACCAATATCTAAAAGCGCGCTCATTCTGCTAGGCACAGATTTAAAAAACCAGATATGCGTAACCGGAGCAGCCAAATCAATAATACCCATACGCTCACGCCGCACACTAGAACGATCAACCGTAACTGCGCAGCGATCACAGGTAATTCCCTTGAATTTTATACCTTTATATTTTCCGCAATTACACTCCCAATCGCGAACCGGGCCAAAGATCTTTTCACAAAATAAACCATCTTTTTCTGGCTTTAATGTGCGGTAATTAACGGTTTCCGCTTTCTTCACCTCGCCCTTAGACCAGGATTTAATTACCTGAGGGCTGGCAATTTTTATTGAAATACTATCAAACGAAACGATTTCTTCCATTAGTGAGCCTTTTCTGTCCTGATATCGAGACATAAGCCTTGCAACTCTTTAATTAAAACATTAAATGACTCTGGGGTCCCATGGGTTAGACGCTGCTCTCCTTTAACAATCGCTTCGTAGATACGCGTCCTTCCGTTTACGTCGTCGCTTTTCACAGTAAGCATCTCTTGCAAACTGAATGCTGCGCCGTATGCCTCAAGCGCCCAAACTTCCATTTCTCCTAGGCGCTGGCCGCCAAATTGCGCTTTGCCACCTAATGGCTGCTGTGTAACCAAAGAATAAGGGCCAATAGAACGCGCGTGGATTTTTTCATCGACCAGATGGATCAACTTCAAAATATACATATACCCTACGGTAACCTTCTGATCAAAAGGCTCCCCGCTATAACCATCGAAAAGCGTAATCTTACCATCTTCCGGTAAACCCGCCTTCTTAAGCAACTCCTTAATCTCGCCTTCTTTGGCTCCATCAAACACAGGACAGCTGACATTTAAACCTAAAACTTTAGCTGCCCAACCTAAATGGCACTCCAAAATCTGGCCAACGTTCATACGCGAAGGCACACCTAACGGATTCAAAACTACATCTACCGGTGTCCCATCTGGCATATAAGGCATATTCTCTTCCGGGATAATCCTGGCAACTACGCCCTTGTTACCATGGCGGCCAGCAAGTTTATCGCCTTCAGAAAGTTTACGTTTTGTGGCAATGTAAACAACAACTCTTTTTAAGATACCTGCGGGCAATTCATCCCCACGGCGTACCTTCTCAATCTCTTGCTCTTCTTCAGATAATAACTCCTGCATCTGTTCATCAAAAGAAGCAGCTA
Organism: Candidatus Omnitrophota bacterium; assembly: GCA_022013085.1. Taxonomy (GTDB): domain Bacteria; phylum Omnitrophota; class Gorgyraeia; order Gygaellales; family Profunditerraquicolaceae; genus UBA6249. Next base: position 12,784 of record JAKLQX010000034.1, read on the forward strand.
AAATCTTAGCCTCTTCGTTATCGCTTAAATCATACTTTTCTACTTTTTTCTTATCTATTCCTAACACTTGAGCTAAACGTGCAGTTTTCTCAGTGGCCAAGAATTCAATCTCTTGCTTATAATAAGCCTTAAGCTCACGAATTTTAGCCAACTCTTTCGTCTTTTCTTCTTTTGATTTTCTGCCACGATCTTTACGCTGAAATACATGCACATCAATAACCACGCCTTCAACTCCTGGAGGCACAATTAATGAAGTATCACGCACATCGCCGGCTTTTTCACCAAAAATTGCACGTAATAATCTTTCCTCAGGGCTAGGCTCAGAATCAGTCTTAGGAGTAATTTTACCTACTAAGATATCCCCGGCGCTTACCTCTGCCCCAATGCGAATAATACCTGCCTCATCCAAATTTCCTAATGCTTCTTCGCTAACATTAGGAATATCGCGCGTAATTTCTTCATTACCCAACCTGGTTTCAGCAGCTTCAATATCAAACTCTTCTATATGTATAGAAGTAAAAGTATCATTTTTAATTAATCTTTCACTCATAAGAATAGCGTCTTCAAAGTTGTAACCTCTCCATGGCATAAAAGCTACCAATACATTTTTACCTAAAGCCAACTCACCGCCCTTTGTGGCAATTCCATCAGCAATGGCCTGGTGAGCATCTACATGCTCGCCTAATCCCACTAAAGGCCTTTGATTTAAAGAAGTATCCGCATTAGTGCGCAAGAATTTCTTAAGATGATATATCTTTTTACCTATAGTAATTGATGAAGCATCTACGCTAGTTACTTTTCCTGAATCAACAGCTATAATCACAGTACCAGAATCACAAGCCACCTTTGCTTCCATGTCCGTTCCTACTAAAGGCGCCTCAGTGATCATAAGCGGTACGGCTTGTCTTTGCATATTTGAACCCATCAAAGCACGATTAGCATCATCGTGCTCTAAAAAAGGTATTAAAGAAGCAGCAACAGAAACCAATTGCTTAGCGGAAACATCCATATACTGCACTTCTTGAGCCTTTACCTTTGGGAAATCGTCTTTGTAGCGGCAAATAACAAACTTATCGACAAAGCGACCTTCACTATCTAAAGGAGCGTCTGCCTGCGCGATAGTTTTATCTTCTTCAATATCTGCAGTTAAATACTCGATCTTTTTGGTTACTCTACCATCTTCTACCTTGCGATACGGAGTCTCAATTAAACCTAATGTATTTATACGCGCAAAACTGCTAAGCGAGGCAATCAAACCAATATTCGGTCCTTCGGGAGTTTCAATAGGACAAACTCGGCCATAATGCGAGGGATGGATATCTCTTACTTCAAACCCAGCTCGTTCGCGTGATAAACCTCCGGGGCCTAATGCGCTGAGCCTTCTTTTATGCGTCATCTCGGCTAAAGGATTAATCTGATCCATAAACTGAGAAAGCTGGCTACGGCCAAAAAAATCACGAATTTGATTAGATAAGAGCTTAGAATTAATTAGGTAATGCACATTTAGGTTATCAAACTCACCCAATAGGCTTAACCGCTCTTTGATTGAACGTTCCACGCGCGATAAACCTATGCGTACCTGATTTTGCACTAACTCGCCAACACTTTTAACGCGGCGATTGCCTAAATGGTCAATATCATCGATCTTACCAGCCCCACTATTTAATTTAATCAAATACTCCATTACCTTTATTACTGTATCAGAATCAAGTATCCTTTTTTCTAAAGATACATCCATTCCCAATTTACGGTTTAAAATAAAACGTCCCGCTCTCTCCAAATCATATCTAGCGGGATCAAAAAATAATCTATAGAATAAGCCTTCCGCAGCTTCTTTAGTTACGGGCTCAGTTGGCCGCATTTTACGGTAGAAATCAAGATAAGCCTCTTCTTTATTCTTAGTGTAATCTTTCTTTAAGGTATTAACAATTTCCGGATATTCCTTGCCAAAAGCAGCAAAGATCTGGTTGTCTTCGGAAAAACCTAGAATTCTTAAAATTTGCGTTGCGGGAAAATTTCTGCGGCGGTCCACATAAGCGGTAATCGTTTCGGTAAGATCATATTTAAATTCAAGCCACGCTCCACGATAAGGGATAACCCTACCATAAAAAATCTTTTTTCCAGTAGGATGCAGTTCTTCTTCAAAAGAAACTCCTGGAGAACGCTGTAACTGGCTGACCACCACACGTTCATCTCCATTAATGATAAAAGTACCTGTTTCTGTCATTAAAGGGATTTCGCCAAAATACGCATCCTGCTCTTTTGTTTCCCGAGGCGTAGTTAAACGAAATTTTACTTTTAAAGGAGCGGCATAAGTTAATGAGCGATTCTTAGATTCGCTCATTGTGTATTTAGGCTTACCCAAAGAGTAACTAACAAACTCTAACTTTATCGAACGATCGGGACTTTCTATAGGAAAGATCTCTCCGAAAACTTCTTGCAAACCCTGGTTCTTTTTTTCGTTTGCAGGAACATCCATTTGCAAAAACTCAAAATAAGTTTCAAGTTGCACATCTAACAGATTAGGTAAATCGTAAACTTCTTTTAACTTAGCAAAGCTTTTACGTTTAATCATTATTCTTATGGCTAAATTAGCCTAGTTAACTTACTTAAACTTACTTTAGTTTACTCTAAATTACCTTAATTATTAAATTCTTACTTACTCAAACTTCTCTATACTTAACCAAACTTACTTATACTTACTTCAATTCTACGGTTGCACCCGCTGCTTCTAATTTCTTTTTAATCTCTGCAGCTTCATCTTTAGTAGCACCTTCTTTTATTGCTTTAGGAGCAGCATCTACTAAATCTTTGGCTTCTTTCAATCCCAAATTAGTAATGGTACGTACTTCCTTAATTACCGCGATTTTATTAGCACCACAGCTAACCAAAACAACAGTAAATACGCTCTTTTCTTCAGCAGCAGGGGCAGCAGCAGCTCCAGCAGCAGGGGCAGCCATCATAGGCATATTAGCGCTAACACCAAACTTTTCCTCTAAAGCTTTAACTAAATCAGCAAGCTCCAGAACACTCATCGTCTCTATTGATTTAATTAGTTCATCCAATTTTGCAGTTGCCATTTCTTCCTCCTTGTCTACTTAGACCTGCCTCAACACCCGCGCAATTTTCGCCGCCTGGCGAACACCCGCACAATTCTGATAAGCGCGGGGTGTTTTTGACTGTTAACTTGATTTTGTCTTTTTGATTTGATCTAAACAATAAACAAACTTCTTTATTGTCTGGTTTAATACAATTACAAATCCTAAAATTGGCGCATTTAATGTCATCACTACCTGAGCTCGCAACATATCTTTCGAAGGAAGTTTGCTCATTATTTCGATATCTTTCTGTGTTAATAGTTTTTCAGCCAGGAACCCGCCTTCTAATATAAGCTTTTCGTGACCTTTACGAAAAGCACATAACGCCCTAGATGTATCTACAGGCTCATCCTTAAAAAAGACCATTGCGCAAGGAGTCTCAACTGAGGGAATTAAATCTTTAATGCCTAAATCTTTTAGCACCCTTCTGGCTATGCTATTCTTGACTACAAAAAGATTAGCCCCTGCAACCCTTAAGGTTTTACGTAAAGAACTCATATCCGGGCTAGATACGCCGGAGTATTTTACAATAATCAATCCCTTGGATGTTTTAAAACTATTCTTTATACGATTTTCAGATGTTTCTTTAACTAACAATCCAATTTTCTTCATTTTAGCAAATAATCCTTAATCCCGGGTTCATGGAAGCATTGATACTCAAGCTCTTCACAAACTTCCCTTTTACTGATACAGGCCTAGCCTCATTAACCGCCTCAATAACCTTAGAGGCATTGTCATTTAGTTGATCTTCGGTAAAAGACACCTTCCCTACTGATAAGTGCATTCCTCCCTGCTTATCTACGCGGAATTCAACTTTACCTTTTCTTACATCTTCGATTGCTTTTGCGATATCATTAGTAACTGTTCCGGTTTTAGGGCTAGGCATTAGGCCACGGGGCCCGAGCACCTTACCAAGCTTACTTAAATCCTTCATCATCTCTGGACTAGCAATAGCACAATCAAAATCAAGAAATCCCGCAGAAACTTTATCTATTAACTCTATACCCCCCACTAAATCTGCTTTTGCCTCTCTTGCCTGGCGCTCATGCTCACCTTTACAGAATACCGCTACACGCACCTTTTTCCCAGTTCCATGGGGCAATACAACTGTCCCGCGGATCATCTGGTCACTCTTCTTAGTATCCACGCTTAAATTAAAATGCAGGTCGATAGAGCCATCAAACTTTGGCTTAGACAACGACTTCAATATTACAATAGCTTCTTTTAACTGATAAATTTTGTCTTGCTCTACCTGTTTGACTGATTCTTTATATCTCTTGCTTTGTGTTTTCATCCCGCACCTTCTTTGTTATTCATTCGTTTTAATCCTCTACGCCTTTAAACATCTGAATATTCCACACCCCAAACATATTGAATTTTTAGAAGGTGCGGGATTATCATTCAACTGCAATACCCATACTGCGGGCAGTGCCTTCAATAGTCTTCATCGCTTGTTCTAAATTATCAGTATTTAAATCCGGAAGCTTAAGCCTGGCAATCTCTTCAACTTGCTTTTTAGTTACCTTACCAATCGTCTCTTTACCACTAATACCAGAGGCCTTGGCTAAATTTGCTGCCCTTTTAAGTAAAATTGATGACGGCGGGCTCTTTATAATAAAGGTAAAGGTTCTATCCTCAAAAACGCTGATTACTACAGGCAAGATTAACCCATCCCGGCCTTTAGTCTGATCATTAAACTGTTTACAAAACTGCATGATATTAACTCCATGCTGGCCTAACGCTGGGCCTACTGGAGGCGCAGGATTTGCCTGAGCTGCTGGAACGTGCAATTTAATCTGCGCCTTCATTATTTTTGCCATAGCTATACCTTTTCCACCTGCCAATACTCTAATTCTACTGGCGTTGAACGGCCAAAAATAGATACACTGACCTTAACTTTACCTTTTTCAGGATAAACTTCTTCAATTGTACCGTTAAAATTCAAGAATGGGCCTTCGTTGACTCTTACCTGTTCACCTTTTTCAAAAACAACTTTCGGGGATGGTTTAGCTGCAGTTTCTTTAGTTCGCTTAAGAATACTATCCACTTCTTCTTTGGGTAATGCAACTGGCTTCTTGCCTAATCCGATAAAACCGGTAACCCCAGGAGAATTTTTAACAAAAAGATAAGTCTGCTCACTTAAATCCATCTCAACCAATAAATATCCTGGGAAAAATTTTCTTTGGGTAATCTTCTTTTTACCAGAACGGACCTCTGAAACCTGCTCCGTAGGAATAATCACGCTAGTAATTAAATCCTGCAAACCTTCCGCAGAGATTTTCTTCTCCAAAGACGCTTTTACCTTTTCTTCTATGCCAGTCTGCGTATGTATAACGTACCAGTTTTTCACCCCGCACCTTCTCCTTTATTCTTACCACCCCAACACCTTTTAGTATTTAAATATAAAGAAGGTGCGGGGTTCATTTAAAAATAGCGCTTAAAAACTTAGATAATCCTAAATCTACCACTCCTATAAAAACTGTCATTAAAGCTGTAACTACAATTACTAATCCCGTAGATGCCAAAAGTTCGTGTCTAGTTGACCAAGAAACTTTATTTAATTCGCTTCTTACTTCTTTTAAAAAATTTACTGGTTTTGCTAAGATATTCATAAACTAAAACTTTCCAAGCTCCATTATACTACAGGAGCGGCAGGACTTGAACCTGCAGTCACGGTTTTGGAGACCGTTGGTTTGCCATTAACCGACGCCCCTAAGTTTAACTCTATCTTTTTAACCTCGCCCATAAACTTACCTAAAAATTTAATAAATTTTTAGGTGTTCGCACTTGATAAGTGCGGCCATGCAACTTATGTTTACTTCGTTAATAAGTTGCGGCCTTACTTAATTTCCTTATGCGGGGTGTGCTTATGACAGGCTCTATTGCAGAACTTGCTAAGCTCAAGTCTATCCTGATGCAACTTTTTATTCTTAGTCGTCGTATAATTTCTATTTTTGCAAACCGTACATTCTAAAGTTATAGTTTCACGCATATATATCTTTCTTCCCGACTCATAATCTTGTATAAAATTTTATACTAAAATTTTATACATTCGTCGGGATAACTTCGGCCATCAAACTTATGTTCACTATTCGTTCCATAAGTTTGGGCCTCACTTAAAGCTGGAGACGAGAATTGAACTCGTGACCCCGTCCTTACCAAGGACGTGCTCTGCCAACTGAGCTACTCCAGCAAAAATGGATTTGCTCCGTTGACAAAAGCTATAAAGTAAAAAAAACCACTCCCAAAGAAATTTTTCAAATTTCTCTCTTGGTTGTAAATATTATTAAATTAAAGTATTTTAAACGCAGATATTATTGTAAACGATAGAGTTTATACTACCTTGCGTTGATTGTCAAGATATTTTTTAGATATTTTAAGCCACATAATAATTCAGCGAAATCCCGCGGAGTGCGCCAAATTTGTTTTTAATAATTTGGCTCATATTACGAAGCAGGATATATTTAATTTGATGTTTTCATGAGATCCGCAAACTCTTCAAGAGAAAGATCCTCCGGTCGCACATTCTTATCAATGCCTTTTTGGATAAAGAATGCATCGAGTTTTTCTTGGGGCACGAAACCTTCTAAACTATTCCTTAATGTTTTTCTTCTTTGGTTAAAAGCTTTACGAATTAGTTTAAAAAACGCATCTTCATCCTTAACTAAAACCCGTGGCTTTAGCCTCTTTCTTAAAGCCAAAAAGCAGGAATCCACCCTAGGTGCTGGGAAAAATGAGTTTCTCTTAATTTCAAAAATAATTTTAGGTTCTAAGTAATACTGCACAAAACAACTGAACGATCCATAATCTTTTGATCCCGGTGAAGCGGCTACCCTTTTGGCAAACTCTTTTTGCACAGTAATAAAAATTTCATCAATATAGTCGCGGTAGCCAATAAGACGCTGGATAATCGGGCTAGATATATTGTATGGTATATTACCGATTACCTTTATTTTTTTCTTTATCTTATTATCAAGTAAAAACTTCTCAATATCAAATTTTAATATGTCCGCCTTGATAACCTGACTATTTGTAAAACTAACCAACTGCTTATCTAGGATTGGATATAAACGATTATCGATCTCTAAAGCATAAACTTTTGCTGCTTCGCGCGCAAGCTCAACTGTTAAATCGCCTCTTCCTGCACCAATTTCTAAAATAATATCCTCAACCTTTAAATTGCAAGCGCGGATTATTTTTTTTTGGATATTTTTATCAATAAGAAAATTTTGGCCTAGGCTTTTATTTGGTTTTGCGTACATTTTACGGCAAGCTTTATTGCTGCAATAAGTGAGTTTGCATTGGCTAATCGAGGATTACCTGCAATATTAAAGGCAGTGCCATGTAAAGGCGAAGTACGCACAAAAGGCAAGCCTAGAGTAAGATTCACACCGCGATCAAAACCTGTCAACTTTAAGGGAATAAGTGCCTGATCATGGTATAAAGCAATCACGCAATCAAATTTCCCTTTGGCTGCTTCGGCAATAGCTACATCAGCAGAAAGCGGGCCAGTAATAGTCGCAGTTTTAATTTTTCTTCTTAAGCGCTTAATTGCCGGGATGATTATCTTTTTCTCCTCTACCCCGATTAACCCATTATCAGAAGCATGGGGATTGACTGCGCATACAACTAATTTTGGTTTTTTAATGGAAAACAAATACTTTAACCCTTTAATTGTATTTAAAATATTACTTTCCAGATTATTTTGCGTAAGTTTACTACAAACATCCTTAAGCGGAATATGCCTGGTTACTAAACTAAATTTAAAATGGTCATTTATAAGCATCATCACCAAATCATTGCATCCAAAACGATTAGCTAAGTACTCAGTATGCCCGGAAAATTTTGCTCCGGCTAAATTAATCGCCTCTTTTGAAATAGGCCCAGTAACCAAACAATCAATCTTCTTCTCTTTGAGCAACTCTAACGCCATATCAAGATAATCCAGAGAAGCTTTACCAGTAGCTGCGCTTAATTTACCAAATACAAAATTTTTTGATTTAAGATTAATTAAATCAACTAATAATCCCTGTTCTGATGTAATAGATTTAACCCCCCTACGCAGAGAACTGCTTCGGGGGATTTCGCTAAACGGAAAGTTTTGGGGCTCAATCTTTAACAGTTTAGCTGCTTTAGCTAAAACAAGCCTATCGCCAATAATTGTAAAATTAAATTTGTTTTTTAGCTGCTTAACTGCTTTTAAAACAATAGCTGGCCCAATACCTGCAGGATCCCCTATGGTAAGCCCGACTCTAACTAGCGATGATTTTAATGTAAGATTGTTTTTTAAGTTCATCTAAATACTTGGCTAACCTTTCTTGCAATCTCTTCTCAAATAAATACGCCTGAATCTTTTCCTGGGACTGGGATAGATTTAACTGCTGACTGCCTAAAATATTCTCTAATTTAAATACATAGAACTGCCCGTCAATCTTTACTGGATTACTAACCTCCCCTAACTCAAGCTTAAATACGGTTTGCTCTATCTCTTTACGTAAATTTTCACCCTGCCAAGCAGATAATTTATCAACGGTAAAAGGATATTTCGAAGCCAAATCTTCCAATTTATCTCCTCGACGCAAATTATAACTAACCGCGCTAGCCACGGAGTCATCCTGAATGACAATAACCGTAAGCTGCCGCTCTTCAGGTTTTAAAAACTGCTGTTTATTCTCATTAAAAAAAGAAGTGATCTCATCCGGACGAATAATTATTTTAACGCGCACCTTCTCTTCAACAACGGCATACATAAGCATCTGCTCGCGAATTTTATTCTCTAAATCTACCTGTGCCAAGCCTTGCTTAGCTAAATCATTTTCAAACTCCGCCTCTGTGCCATAGCGCTTCTTAATATCATTAATTTTTGCCTGAATCCTAGCACTCTCAATAACTATCTTTTCATTTCTAGCCTGCTGAAGCATGAGGCGATCTTCAATCAAGCGCTGTAATAAATCCTGCTTCATTGCACTAACTTTCTCTTCTAATTCTTTGCCTTTAAATTCCCGAGCAAACTGCACACGTATAAAACTTGAGAAATCATTCAGGTCTTTTTGCGTGATGACGTCATTATTCACTACTGCTACTACTTTGTCTTCAGCAAAAAGGCAGTAGCTAGGGATCAACACACAAAATAAGATAAAAAAATGTAACCCTAAAAATAACTTAAAACTAACTTTCCTCTTCATTAAACACACCTGCTTTCTTAAAATTAACAATTGCTTCCTTAAGCAACCTACAGTAAAGATCAAAACCTACAGCGGCAATGAAACCATGCTGTTGCTGGCCCAGAAGATTCCCGGCGCCACGAATCTCAAGATCTTCCATAGCAATATTAAATCCTGCTCCCAAATCACTATTGCTCTCTATCGCCTGCAACCTTTTCTTAGCAACCGCTTCCAACGGAGCATTATGAGGAATCATAAAATAAGCGTAAGCCGAACGGTTAAACCTGCCCACCCGGCCGCGTAGCTGATGCAGGTCTGACAAACCAAACATATGCGCGTTATTCACAATGATGGTATTGGCATTGGGAATATCGATTCCAGATTCAATAATCATTGTGGAAACTAAAACATCAATATCCCCGTTTATAAAATCCGACATTACCTTTTCTAATAGCTTAGCGTTCATCTGGCCATGCGCAATAGCAATACGTACATTAGCCCCCAAGCCTTGTGTAACCTTCTGCTTAACTTTTTCCAGGCCAAGAATACGATTATGCAAAAAAAACACTTGGCCAGAACGCGCCAGCTCCCGCGAAATTGCCTGAAAGACTAAATCAGCGTCATATTCTACCACAACCGTCTTAATAGGCAATCTATTTTGCGGCGGCGTATTGATTACAGAAAAATCTTTTGCCCCCATTAAGCTCATATATAAAGTACGCGGAATTGGCGTAGCAGTCAAAACAAGTATATCTGTAGAAAGTTTAAGCTTCTTTAATTTTTCTTTAGCCTTAACTCCAAAACGCTGTTCCTCATCAACAATAACCAGGCCCAAATCCTTAAAACTTACATCTTCAGAGAGAAGCCTGTGTGTGCCTATAACAATATCTACATTACCAGTTTTTAAGTTTTTAATAATCTGGCCTTGCTCGACTTGAGTTTTAAAACGGGAAAGCATCTGCACATTAACCGGAAAATTCTTTAAACGCATAGTAAAATTCTTATAGTGTTGTTCAGCTAAAATAGTCGTGGGCACTAAGTAGGCCACCTGCTTGCTATCCATCACCGCCTTAAAAGCAGCACGCATAGCTACTTCAGTCTTGCCGTATCCAACATCACCACAAAGCAAGCGGTCCATAGGTTTAGCTGATTGCATATCGGTTTTAACTTCCCGCATTGCTTTAGCCTGATCAGGAGTTTCTTGGTAGGGGAATGTCTTTTCAAAATCTAACTGCCAATCCGTATCGCAAGAAAACTTAAAACCTGAGCTTGCCAAACGCATTGCTTGCAAACTCAATAACTCCCAAGCTAACTTCTGGATACCTTTACGTGCACGCTGCTTAATCCTCTGCCACTCCTTATTTCCTAGACGGTAAAGTTTAGGCCTACGCGCGCAAAATGCGATATACTTTTGCACCAAGTGCATCGCCTCAACCGGAACATAAAGTTTTTCATTTCGATCGTATTCAATTACTATATGATCTTTAAGATGATCCTGAAATTTAACTTTTTGAATGCCTAAAAATTTACCGATACCATGCTGATTATGCACCACAAAATCACCAACACTTAAATCTACAAAATTTTTTATCGGAAACTCTTCGCTAAATACCGATCTTTTAATACTAGTTGGCTTCTTAAGCGGCAAAATAATAACAATATTATGCTGCCAAAGCGCCTCGCCGTTATCAGGATTAAATGTCTTAAGAGTTAACACTGTTTGATTATCTAATTCAATACGAATGGGCAACTCAAAAGACACCGGAAAGATGTCAATAATCATTCCGCGACGCGCGAAATCACCCTCCCCTAAAACCTCATCTTGCCTCTTATAACCAAAATCAACCAGGTTTTTAGATAATACCTCTAAATCAATATCTTGTTGGGAATATAGTTTGAGGGATTTAAACATAATTTTTAAAAAAGAGGGAAAAATAGGGGACGTCCTGTTAAGGGACACCCTATTTTATAGGGTGTCCCTTTTTAGGACGTCCCCTATTTTCTACTTGGAACCCTTGCGGCTCCAAGCAAGCACTAAAGGTGAAGCAATAAAAATTGTAGAATAAACTCCGGAAATAAAGCCTACAAATAAAGCAAACGCAAAATTACTCAAAACCTCTCCCCCGTAAAATAATAACGCTAATACAATTAAAAGCGTTACTCCGGAAGTAAGTAAAGTTCGAGCTAGTGTCTGATTTACACTTAAATTGATCAATTCCTTTAACGAGAGCTTACGATAAAGACGAGCATTTTCACGCACACGATCATAGATAACAATAGTATCATTAATAGAATAACCCGCGATAGTTAAAAACGCAGTAACGCTCAAGAGGTCAACCTGCCGATTAGTAATAACTAAAAAACCTAACGCCACTAATACGTCATGCAAAATAGCAATTACACCTGCGGCGGCAAAGTTTACATGTTTAAACCTAAAACTAACATAAATCAAAATACCTGCCAATGACCAGATTAAAGCTGCTAGAGCTTTACTCTTCAGGTGTTTTCCAGCAACAGGGCCAACTCGCTCAATTCTTAATATTTGGATATCCTCATTCGGAAAATTTTCTTTTAGCTTATCAGTTAGTATCTGATTTTTATCCTCCGAGGTACGGATCAATATAACCTTTGGGTTATCCTTAAACTGCTGAATAGCAGAGTCTGCTAAATTTATATCTTTTAATACCTGACGCACCTTATCAACTGAAGGAGGATTCTTAAAACTATATTCCTGCAGCTGACCTCCAGCAAAATCAATGCCATATGCCGCCGGCCCTTTCTTAAAATATGAAAAAAGCCCAACAGCAATGACAATAATTGATAAAAGATAGAATATTTTTCTTTTGCTAATAAAATTTATCCTAGTTTCACCAATAAATTTGAGCATTGGCAAGCTCTTAATCCAACCCAGGTTAAGCAAGAGCTCAAAGATTACCCGAGTGACCACAATAGCAGTAAACATACTTGCCAGTAAACCAATGGTTAAGGTAATCGCAAAACCGCGAATAGGCCCTGTGCCAAACTGAAACAATAAAAATGCCGCAATTAAAGTAGTGAGGTTAGAATCAAATATCGCGCTAAAAGCACGCGCATAACCATTGCCTATGGCTGTGCGCAGGTTCCTTCCTGCAGTGATCTCTTCTCTGATGCGTTCATTAATCAAAACGTTAGCGTCCACTGCCATACCTAAAGATAAAGCAATGCCCGCAATACCTGGAAGAGTCAAAGTTGCTGATATTCCCGGGAATAGAACAGGCAATAAGCCCAACCCGCCAAGAATCATCAAAAGGTTTAATAACAGAGCAACATCACTCACTAACCCCGCCAGTAGATAATACCCTGCCATAAAAATAAAAACTAAAAGCCCCCCGACAAGAGCAGCTTTTACGCCTTTATTTATAGAATCCTGGCCCAATAGCGGGCCAACAGTTCTTTCCTCTTCAACATACATAGGCGCAGGTAATGCCCCAACTCTTAAAATAAGAGCTAAATCCTGCGCAGCTTGGACGTCAAACCTTCCGGTAATCACTGCTTCGCCTGAAGGAATAGCTTCTCTAATGCGTGGGGCTGATTGCACCTTACCATCTAGCACAATCGCCAAACGACTACCTACATTAGCCGCAGTTACCTCAGCAAATTTCTTAGCACCAGCAACATTAAACTGTAAAGCAACAATCGGCTCATTAAATTGACTCTGGTCAAAACGTACTGAGGCATTAGTTAAAGCATCGCCTACTAACACCGCCTGTTTAACAAGCAACAACGGCTCATTCTCATCAAGAGTATATTTTAGTTCAAAACCATCAGCGACATTACCTGCTATAGCATCTTTAAGTTTATTCGCATCGTTAGAAACAATTTTAAACTCAAGCATAGCAGTTTTACCAATGAGCTCAATAGCGCGTTGTCGATCGGTAATGCCAGGCAATTGCACAACAATCTCATCAATACCTTGTTTTTGGATAGAAGTTTCCCTAACCCCAAACTCATCAATACGGTTGCGGATTATCTCTACTGCCCGATCGCAAGCATCAAGCTTTGCCTGTCCATCAAGATGACTAGTATCAACTTTAAGCAAAAGATGCATCCCGCCTTGCAAATCAAGCCCTAGATTAATGCGTTTAGATAAAGGAAAAGTATAAAACGCGCACAACCCCACAACCCCTAAGATAAGCAGTATTTTGTAGATCAGTTTTCTTTCCATTTATTCCTACTCCTGTTTTTAAGCGTCCTAAGCGTTTTGCGGCTTTTTGATATAAGCTACGCTGCTTTTCTCAATCTCCATCTTGACATTATCATCAATACGCAACGTTAAAGTCTTATCCTTAACATTCACTACTGTACCGTGGATACCTCCTAAAGTGACAATTTCATCATTCTTGTTTACCCCTTCAAGCATCTTCCGGTGTGCCTTTTCTTTTTGCTTTTGCGGACGAATCAGCAGAAAATAAAAAATAATAAAGATTAAGGCTAATGGAAAAAGCTGCACTAACGGATTAGCTACAGTTTGCTGTGGCATCTTATTGCTCCTTTTATTTTATTTATCTTTTTTTAATAAACTCTTCACGGTCACAGATAGCTGCGCCCCGTTTTTTACCCAATGCGCAATACGCTCTTTCTTAAGCACAGCCACTCCAGTTGTAGGCTTATAATAGCCTAACTCTTCAATCATCCGGCTGTCCCGGCCTTTGCGCTCATCAAATACCGTCACGCGAAAATGCGGTTTACCTTTGGGGTTTTTCCCGATTCTTCTTAAACGAATATGTACTGCCATTAAATTGCTCCTTTCTTATCCCTTAATTGCTTCCATCATAGCTTTAGCTTTATTCACTGATTCCTGATATTCATTTTCCGGAACAGAGTCAGCGACAATCCCTGAGCCAGCCTGAACATAAGCAAAGCCATCCTTTAGGACTATTGTACGAATGGCAATGCAAGTATCCATATTATGCGAAAAACTAAAATAACCTATTGCGCCGGCATACAACGAGCGCCTTAAATTCTCCAGTTCGTCAATAATCTCCATGGCGCGAATCTTCGGGGCCCCGGAAACAGTACCTGCTGGAAAAGCGGATTTCAGTACATCATAGATATCAAACCTTTTTTTGTCAAGTACCGCGCTTACTTCGCTAACTAAATGCATGACATGCGAATATTTTTCTATACGCATAAAATCATTTACTTGAACTTTCCCTAGCTTGCTTATGCGGCCTAAATCATTTCTGCCTAAATCCACTAACATCAAGTGTTCAGCTCGCTCTTTTTCATCGTTAGCCAGTTCTTTCGCAAGGCGCAGATCTTCTTGAATATCTTTACCCCTAGGACGTGTTCCAGCAATAGGGCGAGTTTGCACTAAACCATCCTCGCAACGCACAAGCATCTCTGGGCTTGAGCCCACAATAGAAAAATCCTTAAGCTTTAAAAAATACATATACGGTGACGGATTAAGCCTGCGCAAAGCGCGATAAATTTGAAAAGGATCTTTTTGCGTCTTAATTTTAAAACGCTGGGATAATACAACTTGGATAATATCCCCTTTTTTTATATACTCTTTAGCCTGCTTAACTATTTTAATAAATGCGGATTTTTTGAGATTGCTGCTTGGCAATGAACTTTCAATTTTAGCAACCAACTTACCCTGAATAGCAAAACGATTAAAATCATTATGTACTGATTCAATCTTTTTAATTGCACATTCGTAAAGTTTCTTTTTATTCAGGCTGCTTAAAGATCTTGGCAAGATAACATTATTCACAATCTTGATTGTATGATTAAGCCGATCAAAAATAAGCAGGAAATTAGTTAAAATTAAAAGTATATCTGGAATTTTAAGTGTATCTTTATTTTTATCAGGAATATTCTCAACGAATCTCACTGCATCATAACCGATATACCCTACCAAGCCTCCGTAAAAACGCGGTAAGCCTGCAACTTCAACAGTACGGAAATCCCGCATTATTTTTTTAATCTCTTCAAATGGAGTTTCGCCAGTTGTGAAACTCCGGATTTTATTATTCTTACAATCAATAATTTCAATATGCTTGCCCCTGCTTTTAAAAATTAGTTTCGGCTCAAAGCCTAAAAAAGAGTACCGGGCAATCTTTTCCTGGCCTTCCACAGATTCCAATAGAAAAGCGTAGTCCCCCTGTTGAATCTTTAAAAAGGCAGAAACCGGCGTATCCAGGTCAGCATTTATTTCTTTATAAACTGGAATTACGTTTGCCTTTTTGCTATATTTTAGAAATTCACTTAAACTCGGTTTTATCATTACTTAATCTTTCTATAAAAACAACTTCTGTTGCCTGTGTGGCATGCTGGCCCTAGCTGCCGCACTTTGATTAAAAGCGCATCCATATCACAATCATAAGCTATTGATTTTATAAATTGGAAATGCCCGCTAGTCAGCCCTTTGACCCAATATTCTTTTCTTGAACGCGACCAAAAACAACTTTTTCCTAATTTTAAACTCCTGCGCAATGATTCTTTATTCATATAAGCAACCATTAATACTTCGTTGTTCTTATAATCCTGAATAACCGCAGGTATTAATCCGTTTTTATCAAACTTTAAACTTGACAATTTAAATGTTGCTTTTTTCATCCCGCACCTTCCTTTTTAATTAATTCATTAAACTTTATACCTTTAATAGTTGAATATTTTGAAGGTGCGGGATTCATAATCTTACACCTACTCCTCTTTGGCTTAAATACTCCTTTACTTGTTTTACAGAAAACTCACTGTAATGAAAAAGTGAGGCGGCCAAAGCAGCATCTGAACCGGTTTTAGTAAAAACATTATAGAAATCTTCAAGCTTCCCTGCGCCTCCAGAAGCAATCACTGGAATATTAACTTTTGCGGTTATTGCCTTAGTCAACTCCAAATCATAGCCATTTTTTGTACCATCATAATCCATGCTGGTCAAAAGGATTTCGCCTGCTCCCAGCCGGGCAGCTTTTTCTGCCCATATCAAAGCGTTAATTCCCGTAGGAGTTCTACCGCCATTAATATAAACCTCCCAGATGTCACCCTCTTTTTTAGCATCAATGGCCACCACAATACATTGGCTACCAAATTTCTTTGCTGCGCTGCTAATTAACTCTGGGAACTTAACTACTTGAGTATTTATGGATACTTTTTCTGCACCCGCATTTAGAATATTTTTTATATCTTTGATATCCCCAACTCCGCCGCCGACTGTAAAAGGCATGAAAATATTTTGGGCTATTTTTTCAACTAAAGCAAGTAAGGTTTTTCTATTCTCAAAACTAGCGGTAATATCCAGGAATACTAACTCATCAGCTCCTTGCGCGTCATAAACCTTGGCCACCTCGACCGGATCCCCGGCATCGCGCAAGCCTAAAAACTTAACTCCTTTAACTACGCGGCCTTCTTTAATATCCAAACATGGAATAATACGTTTAGTCAGCATTTAATGTTAATGAACGCTTAACTTACGAGCACGTTGTGTGGGTAAGTTAATGCGTGAATTAATCCCGCTGAGTGTGCCAAAATTATTTACATAATTTTGGCACATATTACGAAGCGGGAAAAGTTTACTTTACTTTCTTATTAAGATATTCTTTTAAAAGCGCCCAAGTTCTTTTACCTATTTTACCATCAGCTGAAAGATTATTAGCTTTCTGAAAAGCCTTTATTGCTAAAATAGTTTTTCTGCCGATCTTGCCATCAATAGTTCCCTGATAATATCCGGCATTTACTAAAGCCAGCTGAACCTGCTTATTATTCGGGCGTTCTTTCATTTCACCGGCATCCTGAACATTGAGATTAATTTCCTGGTCACTTTTTGCTATTGATTCCTTTAAACTATTTATCTCATTATCTTTTTCATTTAATTGCGTCTGGAGCACCAAAATCCTATTGCGTAATCCCTGATTTAACAACCCATCATTTTTACTTACCGTAGTACATCCACTTAAAATAAAAATACCCATCGTTGCTAACCCTAACCACAAAACTTTCTTTGCCATGCTCTCTCCCCTTTCGTTAGTTACAAATAAATTAAGCGTTCATTATTTTCAACGCTTCTACTAAAGTAAACTTACCTTCATACAAAGCTTTACCAACTATAGCTGCGACCACTCCCTTTTTTTCAAGTTTTTTTAACTTAAGCAAGTCTTCTAAATTAGAAACTCCACCGGATGCAATAACATTTAATCCCGTTGCTTTAAGCAACTCTTTGATCCCTGAAATATTCGGGCCAGATAAAGCCCCATCCCTGGAAATATCTGTATAGATTAACTGCTTAAACCCCACCTCCTTTAACTCTTTAGTAAAATCCAATATCGTTTTAGAAGCCGAGCTATTCCATCCCTGCGTTAAAACCTTAGTTTTCAAAACATCAATACTTACAATAATCTTTTCGCCAAATTTCTTCCAAGCCTTTTTCAAAAATTGCGCATCATTAGCTGCCCGCGTACCCAAAACAACTCTTTGTATCCCTAAATTAAGCAGCTCTGATATTGTTTCCATGCTTCTAACTCCTCCCCCAAATTCAAGAGGAACGCCAACTTTATGCACAATTTCTTTTATTACTGATAAATTCTTGATGGTTCCGCTAGAAGCACCATCAAGATCCACAATATGTAAAAATTGCGCGCCCTGTTTAGCCCAATGCTTAGCCACTTTTAGCGGATCGCGAGAATAAACTTTCTCACTATTAAACTTACCCTGGAAAAGCCTGACTACTAAACCATTTCTTAAATCTATTGCTGGTATAATTAGCATAGTTGGACAAAATTCTTAATTATCCTAAGCCCTATTGCCTGGCTTTTTTCAGGATGAAACTGCACCCCATAAATATTATCTTTGCACAAAACGCAAGGAAATTCTATGCCATAATCAGTAGTCGCGGCAATAACAGATTGATCGGTAACTTGAGGATAATAGGAGTGACAAAAATAAACCTGCTCGTTACCGATAATCCCATCTAACAAAGCGCAATCCCTAGAAACAACCTTAAGATTATTCCATCCCATATGCGGGACCTTTTGAGAAGATTTCGCGCTGAATTTAACAACTCTACCCTTTAAAAGGCCTAATCCCTTATTTTCTTTAGCCTCTTGGCTTTCTTCAAGCAAAAGTTGCAACCCCAAACAAATTCCCAGAAACGGCTTGCCTTTTTTTACCTGCTCTTTAATTATTGCAACCAATCCTTGCTTTTCTAATTCGCCTACCGCATCATCAAAAGCGCCTACTCCCGGTAACACTATCTTATCAGCTAAATCTATCTCGCTTTTCTTATTAGTTACGCTTGTCTTAGCCCCAAAAAATTCCAAGGCCTTGGCCACACTATGAATATTACCCATACCATAGTCAATAATCGCAATCTTCATTCAGTAGTTAGTGGATAGTAGGTAGTAGTTAGATTAGGCACCTAGTCGATAACTCCTTTTGTCGAGGGAACTCCTTTTCGACGAGAATCTATCTGCGTTGCCTGATCCAAAGCTTTTCCTAATGCCTTGAAAATAGGTTCTAACGTAGTATGCAAAGCTGAACTAACGGAATCCATTTTTATATTTAAGTCCATACTTAATTGTTTGGCAAAAGATTCTAGAAAATGTTCAGCATCCTTTAAGCTATATCCCTCTTTGTCATCCAGAACTTGAGGATAGGCTTGTAAAGGCATCAAGAATTTAAAAGATGGACGGCCGCTAATGTCAACCCTGACATTAGCAGTTGCTTCTTCCATAGACCAAGAGGCAAAACCATTTCGACAGATTCCTTTTTTGTCACCCAGGGCTTCTTCAAAAGCCTGGCCCAAGACTATGCCCACATCTTCATTAGTGTGGTGAATGTCAATATTAAAATCGCCTTTCTTGACAATTATTTCTAAATTAAAGTGCCCCCAATAAGCAAATAAATCCAGCATATGGTCAAGAAGGCCAATACCAGTGTTAATTTTTCTTTCTTCTGTGCCATCAATATTCAGTTTAATAAATATTTCTGTTTCACTTGTTTTTCGTGTCTTTTCTGATATTCTCTGAGCCATTTTTCTCCTTACCTACATTCTACCTGCTATCTACCTACCCTATACTTACAATTAAATAAACCTGCTCTTTACAGAATCCACGTGTTTTTGCAAGCCCTCAATACCAGCAATCTTCTCTATTGGCTCACGCATCTTTTCAAGTGCTTTTTTTGAATAACTAATAATATGGCTACTTTTTATAAAATCAAACACAGATAATCCAGAGAAAAACCTAGCTGTGCCGCTTGTTGGTAAAACATGGCTTGGCCCAGCTACATAATCTCCTACAGCTGTCGGGCTATAAGGCCCCAGAAATATTGCTCCCGCATTCTTTATAGATTTAACCAGACGATTAGGATTCTGCACCAAAATCTCCAAATGTTCAGGAGCTATTTTATTAGCAATTTCGCAAGCCTGCTCTAAATTCTTAGTCAAAATAATATAACCATTATCCCCATCGGCTTGAGCTTTCACTTCGCGAGCCAAGCTCTTAGAATTAGTAATTAATATAGCTAATCCTTTAGCGTGCTCAGTTTGCGCACGCAAATCTGCAATAATAAATTTCGGGTCGCTAAAACGATTGGCGATAATCACTAATTCCGTGGGCCCGGCAATCATATCAATATCCACACGGCCAAAAACCTGGCGTTTAGCTTCACTTACATAAATATTCCCCGGTCCAACAATCTTATCTACTCTCGGGATAGTTTTAGTCCCATAAGCTAAAGCTGCAATTCCTTGCGCTCCACCAACGCGATAAATTTCATCTACTTTTAAAAGATCAGCAATTACTAAAATATGCGGATTGATGAACCCAGATTTATCTGGAGGGCTTATTAGAATAACTTTCTTTACCCCGGCCAACTTCGCCGGTAATACAGTCATATAAACAGTAGAAACTAGTGGCGCAGTTCCGGCTGGGATATAAACCCCAACTTTTTCTAAAGCTGTATAATTTTCACCTAGTACGACTCCTTCAGGGCCCTTGATCCTCCAGGATTTACGCAACTGTTTACGATAAAAACGGTTTACATTATCAATAACAACTTTTAAAGAGGCAACAAAATTCGGGCTGATATTCTGATAGGCACCACTTATTTCAATCTCAGAAACCTTCAATTGCCGTAAACTAAGTTTAACCTTATCAAATTTACGCGTATATTTAACCAAAGCATCGTCGCCAAAAAGACGCACATCATCTATAATCTTTTTAACCCTATCTTCTACACGCGCATTTCGCGCTAAACCGCGGTTATAAATCTTCTCTAATTTTTTACTGCTAGCTTTTATAATTTTCATTTTATTTCCCTACATTCTATAACTAACTGTTTATTATATCCTTTAATTTCTCAAATACCAATGTAAAATTATTCAGATTTGTTCCACCTGCCTGGGCAAATTCCTGCCTACCTCCACCTGATCCGCCAATAAGTGGCGCCAATTGGCAAATCAATACTCCAGCATCTATATTTTTAGATAATAAATCCGGCGTAACAGCAATAACTAAAAAAGCCTTTTTCTGCTGCTTATTAGCCGAACCTAAAACAATCACAACAGAAGATAGCTTTTCTTTTATTTTATCCGCCAAAATCCTTAAGACATGCATATCCAAATCATCTTCCAACGAAAAAATAACATTAATACCGTTAATCAATGCACTTTTCTCTATGATTCTTGGTAATGCATCAATCAGGCTAATTTCTACTTCAGCACTGCGTTTCTTTTCATCTTTCTTTAATTCCTTTAACCTTTGCATCTTCGTAACTTCTGCAATCGCCTTTTCTTCTTCATCTTTAATGAACCGCTCTGCAAAACCGCTAGTTGCGCCCTCAATCCTTCTTATGCCACTGGCTACTGATCCTTCACTAATTATTTTTATTAAACCAATTTCTTTTACATTAGTTAAATGCGTGCCGCCACAGAGTTCATTTGAAATTTCACCTATCATAATCACGCGGACAATTTCAGAATACTTTTCTTCAAAAAAAGCTAATGCCCCTGTTTTCTTAGCATCAACAAACGCCATCTCTTTACTGTTTACCGCGCAATCATTAACAATAAAACTATTAGCCACCTCTTCAACCCGGGCCAGCTCCTCTTTAGTCAAACCTTTAAAATGCGTAAAATCAAAACGGAATTTTTCTTCTGAAACTAAAGAACCTTGCTGCTGGACATGATTCCCTAAAACCTGCCTTAAAGCTGCCTGCAATATATGCGTCGCTGTATGGTTGCGGGCAATGTTCAGCCTACGCTGGGTATCTATCTGCGCAACTACCGCATCCCCTTTTTTAAAGCTGCCAGAACTAATCGTGCCAATATGTAAAATAACATTACCGATTTTTTGCGTATCCGAAACAATAAATTTATTTTCACCTTTAGTTAAAATACCTATGTCACCAACTTGGCCACCGCTTTCAGCGTAAAAAGGCGTTTCATCTAAAATTATTGCGCCTTTCATACCTAGGCTTATTTCAGTTAATTTTTTATTCTTTTCATGAGAATCAATTATTTCTATTATCTTAGCTTTTACAGAAGTACTCTCATAACCTAAGAATTTTGTATCTTTTAACCCTAACTCTAACCCTTTGGCATCAAAAACATCGCCTTTCATCTTACTAAATGATTTTGAAAGGTTCTTCTGTTTATCCAGCTCATGCTGATAAGCCGCTCCAAAATTCTCGCCAACTTTAATAAATCTTATATTTAATTCATCCTTGGTTATTTCCAGCGGAATTCCATTAGTATCATATAATTTAAAAGCAGAAATACCTAGGATCCCAGAAGTACCTGCACTAGCGATAATAAAACCTTCTATCTTTGGATCATTTTCTAAATCTTTTTTAACTTTCTCAATCTCATTATCTATTAAAGTACTGCTCAAACTAAGTGTATTAATAAAATTATTTTCTTCATTTAAAATAATCCGGGCAATATCCTCCTTCCTGCTTAATAAACCAGGATAAGGCTTGTGCATAATTTGAGCAACTACGACAACCAATTTATACAGGAAAGGCTTATCTATTCCTAAACTTTTCAGATGTAAAACACTCTTACGGATAATTTTTCTTACGATATACCCACGGCCTTCGTTGGAGGGCGCTATCCCGTCATAGATCGAAAAAACCACTGCCCTTATATGGTCTGCAACAGCATAAAGAAGCTTTTTTTCGGGGATTGCCTGCCTGCAGGTAGGCAGGTCCCCGCAATGGGACTGTCCCCGAATTATCTCTTTAATTATCGGCTGAAATAATTCTGTCTCAAAATTATTCTGCTTACCCTGCGTTAGGGCAGTTAATCTCTCAAGGCCCATCCCAGTATCAATATTCTTATTTGGCAGCGGCTCTATGCTTGCATCAAGCTTACGGTTAAACTGCGTAAAAACTAAATTCCATATTTCTACAAACCTTCCGCAGGAGCAAGATGGATTACAATTTTTTTCTTTACAGCCAATATCTTGGCCAAAATCATAAAATATCTCTGAGCAGGGGCCACATGGCCCATTTGGCCCTTTAGCTTTAGCTTCCGCGGGCCAAAAATTATCTTCATCTCCCAGCTTTACAATCTTTTCAACCGGAATGCCTATTTTATCTTTCCAAATCTTATAAGCTTCCTCATCATCTTTATAAACTGATATCCAAAACTTCTCTTGGCTTAAATTCAACTCTTTCGTCAAAAATTCCCATGCCCAACTGATTGCTTCCTCCTTAAAATAATCTCCAAAAGAAAAATTGCCCAGCATTTCAAAAAAAGTATGGTGCGCACTTGTTTTGCCTACCTTTTCCAAATCATCTGTACGCAAACAACGCTGTGCTGTTGCGGCGCGCTTAAATCCAGAATCCCGCCCCATAAACTCTTTCTTAAACTGATTCATCCCTGCAGGAGTAAATAATACGGTAAGGTCATCTTTAGGAACCAAAGAATCACTTTCAACAATCTTATGTTTCTTGGCTTTAAAAAAATCCAAAAATTTTTCTCTTAAAATATCCGCTGTCATAATTAAATTATCAACAACAGTAGGGGAGGTTTAAACCTCCCCTACTGCGTTCCTAACTGTATCCAGTGAAAATCCACGACGCATCAAATACGCATATAAGCGCGCCTTTGCCTTAAGCGGTTCTACGCCTTTTAGCCTGCAAAATCTTTGCTCCGCCAGTTGCCTGACTATAGCGCCTTCGTCGTAATCCTCTTTTGCCTGTGCAAGAGTTACTTCAATAATCTCTTTATCTAAACCCTTCTGAACTAATTCCTGCTTTATCCTTCTTAAGCCAAATGGCCGCTTAAGCCGGAAAGCTACCCAACCTTGAGCAAAGATCTGGTCATCGATGAATTGCTTATCTTTAAGGAAATTTAAAGTAACTTGAATTATTGCTTCAGAGAATTTTTTTTGTCTTAAGCGTGAAGCTAACTCTTTTTCGCTGCGTAAACGAAATTTAAGCAGTAAAAAAGAATACTCCTTCGCCGCTTGAAGATCATGGCTTTGCCTATCGGCCCCGCCGTAGGCGGGGTCGGAAGGCAAACCATTGCCTCCTGGCTTATTCGGCTTGGCTAAATTTTTTACGTACAGCTTTTTCAATATCTTCCTGCAACTTTGGATTCTCTTTTAAGAATTTTATCGCTGCGTCTCTGCCTTGGCCCAACTTCTTGTCCTCAAACGAAAGCCATGTCCCTGACTTAGCGATTACCTCAAGATTAACTCCCGCGTCAATAACAGCTCCTGTCTTGGAAATCCCTTCATTATGCAGAATATCAAACTCTGCCTCACGAAAAGGCGGAGCAATTTTGTTTTTAACTACCTTTACTCTGACATGACTACCAATGACTTTATCCCCTTCTTTTAAGTAAGCAATTCTACGTACATCTAACCGTACTGATGAATAAAATTTTAGCGCTCTGCCGCCAGGAGTTGTTTCCGGTGAACCAAACATAATCCCGATTTTTTCTCTCAATTGATTAATGAAAATTACCGTAGTGCGTGATTTGCTAATCGAGCCGGTCAGTTTACGCAAAGCCTGTGACATAAGCCGCGCCTGAAGCCCCATATGTGAATCCCCCATCTCGCCTTCAATTTCAGCGCGCGGGGTTAATGCTGCCACTGAATCAATCACCACTAAATCTACGGCGTTAGATCGCACTAAAGTTTCTGTGATCTCTAAAGCCTGCTCCCCAGTATCAGGCTGAGAGATTAAAAGATCATCCAGATTTACACCAATTAATTTGGCGTAAGTTGAATCAAAAGCATGCTCTGCATCAATAAATGCCGCTATTCCGCCTTTTTTCTGGTTTTCTCTTATTGCTGTTAACGTCAGTGTAGTTTTTCCGGAAGCTTCCGGGCCAAATATCTCCACAACCCTACCACGCGGGAGCCCACCCACACCTAAAGCAAGGTCAAGAGTAAGCGCGCCAGTTGGAATAATCTCAACATTTGCCTTAGTGTGCGCGCCCAGCTTCATAATTGAGCCCTTGCCAAACTGTTTCTCTATCTGCAAAAGCGCCAGATCTAATGCCTTTTGACGATTTAACGTATCTATTGACTCTTCTTTCCCCGCCTTCGGCGGGATCTCGAATTTAGGTTGTGACTTCTTATCTACTGTCATTTTAATCCTCTCTGCCTGCCGAACAGGCAAGCACTTTTTAAATTTAAAGTAATATTATAACCCGCCCATATTTCCCTGTCAAACAATAAAAATCCCTCCTTTCTATTTCAATAGACGCAGAAAGAAGGGAAATCTAACGCACTCCTTTACACAAATTTTAAAGTTTTCTTAACCTTGCCTCATTATTTCTAATCCAGTTAAAGATACCATTCAGGATCATTACTGCCGTCTTCTGAGGTTTCCATTTTAATTCTCGAGTAACTTTCTTGTTATCCGTAAGATATACCGGAATATCTCCCGGACGGTTACGCAGGTCTCGGCCCACTTTAATCTTGTTACCGGTAATTTCCCGGCAAAGCGCGGTGGTTTCTGATAAAGAAAGGCTTACCTCTATTGCGCCTCCGACATTATAAGTATTACCGCTTAACTTAGAAAGGCTATTTACCTGCAAGTCAATTAGCTGACAAAGATCATCAACATGTAAAAGATCACGTACCTGCTTACCCTTGCCGCCAAAACCGATATATTTAAGCGATTTTTTAAAATAGTGAGCCAGCATCCAGTAAGTAAATACACCCTGGTCAACTTTACCAAATTGCCATGGCCCGGCAACAACCCCGCAGCGATTCACAACCGCGTTAAGGCCGTATGCGGCAATATACTCATGAAGAATAAATTCCGACGCAAGCTTAGTCACGCCATATAAAGTCTTTGGGCCGATTAAAGAAAAATCCGTGCTGATACCGGCAAAATGCGGCCATTGGAACCTGCTCTTTGATTCAAGCCGCCTGATCGCGTTTATTTTTTCATAGGGATAAACTCTGCTTGTAGAAAGAAAGACCATCCCCGCTTTACGCTTGCGACACAGCTCAAGGCAATTAACAGTGCCCATCAGGTTTGTATCAATAATATAAGCCGGATTCTGATAACCTACTAATACCGAAGGCTCAGCTGAGCATTCCAAAATTAAATCTATATCAAATTTCAGGCCTAAGTCTTTGAGGCGCCGGACATCCCCACGGATAAATTTAATGTTGTTTTCTTTAAGCCGCGGCAAATTTAATTCACTTCCCTGGCGGACTAGATTATCTAACGCATAAACTTTTAAGTTAGGATATTTGTGCTTAAAATAGACAGCGAGGTTACTTCCGATAAATCCCGCACCACCAGTAATTAAAATATTATTATATTCCATATTTTCAACCGTATTTGTTCCATAACTGTTTATTTTCTATGGACTTACATACACTGTCGTTAGGTTCAAGGAACTAATGCAACACCTTAATCTGCTATAATAGTAGAAGAAAGGGGTTGCCAATGATTGAATATCAAAGAATTACGCTAATGGA
>JAKLQX010000035.1 GCA_022013085.1 Candidatus Omnitrophota bacterium
GAAGTCCCGCGCTCAATAGCTACAACCGAAGGCTCGCAAAGCACTACCCCCTCACCTTTAACAAAAACTAAAGTAGTGGCTGTTCCAAGGTCAATTCCCATATCATTAGAGAAAAGGCCTAAAACATAATTAATTGCTTTTTTTAGATACTGACCGCATTTTCCCATATCATCTCCTAGAATTAATACAGTAAAGGGATTTTAACAGAGATTTAACCCCTTGTCAAATAATTATTTACCTCTTCATCAGGCTATTTAGCGTAGCTAAGAAACCAGGAAAGGATTTATTAATGCAGCTAATATCATCAATTCTTGATTGCCCCTGGGCTACCATTGCCGCAACCACCATACTCATCGCAGTACGATGATCACCGAAACTTTTAAGTTCAGCTCCGTAAAGTGCGCAAACGCCATTAATAACTATATCTTCTCTATTGCCAGTTTTAACCACCCGGATATCCGCTCCCATACGCGACAGATTCATCACATTAGAATTAATCCGGTCGGCCTCCTTAACCCTTAATTCCCCCACTGCCTTAAATATAGTTTTCCCTTGCGCAAAACTTGCAGCCACCATAAGCACAGGCAATTCATCAATTAAAGAAGGAATTTCTAAAGAGTTAACCACCGTACCTTTAAGTTTACTGTAATTTACAATAATATTTCCAAAAGGCTCTTTGCTTTTTGTTTTACTTTTTTTAGTATATTCTAATTTTATTTTTGCCCGCATTCTTTTAAGCACATGGATTATCCCGATTCGTCCAGGATTTAAACTCACGCCACAAATAGTAATTTTGGCGCCTGGCGCGATTGCTGCCAAAGTAATAAAAAAAGCTGCTGAAGAAATATCCCCGGGAATATAAATTTCCCCCGGGCTGACTAAATTCTTTCCCGGATTTAAAATTATACTATTTTTCCTGATAGTTATATCTGCGCCATAAGCTTTTAGCATGCGCTCTGTATGGTCACGCGTAGCTACTTTCTCAATCACCCGGGTTTTTCCTTTTGCAGATAACCCAGCCAACAAAATTGCAGATTTAACTTGTGCCGAGGCAACTGGCAGGGAATAAGAAATACCTTTAAGTTTATTGCCGCTAATTATAATCGGAGGATATTCTTGCAAGCCTTTATTTTGCGCAATTATCCTCGCCCCCATCAAGCGTAAAGGTATATTTACTCTCGACATCGGCCTTAGGTTGAGATATTTGCCAGCTGTAAGTTTAGTTTTAAAATCTTGGCCGGCTAGTAAACCAAGCAGTAAACGCAAAGTTGTGCCGGAATTATTTACGAAAATTGGTTTCCGAGGTTTTATTAAACCATGTATACCGCGGCCACAAACTGAAATTTGGTTACTCATAGGCGAAATTTTTACTCCTAAAGCAACCAAAGCATTCAGAGTGGCTTTCGAATCATCGTGTAGGGGGAAATTTTTTATTACGGTTACGCCGCCTGCTACAGCGCTTATTAAAAGCGCTCGATGGGCTATTGCCTTGTCTCCGGGAACCTTGATTTTACCGCGAGGAATAAATCTTTTCTTTACAACAAAAGGGGTCATTTCACCTTTTGCACAACATCATTCTCTTTAATGTTATCTTTAAACTCAGCAGCAAAACCTGCTGCAGACATCGCTTCATGCACCTTCTCTACTTTCAAATTTCCAACAACTTTACCCCTGCGCATCACAGAAAATTCATCGCCTATCTTTACATCATTTTTGCTACCTAAATTAATTACCGCAAAATTAAACTCCTTATTCACTACTGAAATCTTTCCTTCTAAAGGTTTCACCAATGACTCTTCTGCTTTTTTCTCTAGCCTAGACGGTTCATTAGGAAACTTTTCTGCTTCTTTTGTCGCCTGATTAGCAGATTCCTTATCTAAGTTAACCACCACCTTGCCCAACTCTACTCCACCTGCCCCGGGTTTAAGATTCTTAATTTTAGCCTCGAGATCCGTCTTCTCCTGGGTTATAACTTTAATCTGATCTTTTATCTTCTTGCCCTCAGCCTCAGACTGATTAAGCCTATCCTCCAAATCTTGACGCAATACCTTTTGCTGTTTTAAATCTGTGTTAATTTGATCCAAACTATTTACTACTTTCAAGCGCGCTGTTCTCTCTTGAGTTAAATCATTATTTAAACCATCTACCTGCTGCGTTAATATCTCTACCTGGGCCCTAGCCTCTTGTAATTTAAGCTGAAACTCCGTAGCTTGTTTCTTAGACTCTTCAAGCTTATTTTCAGTAATACGTTGGCGGGCAGTTAATTCCGTAATCTGGCTTTGCAGCTGAATATTTTTTGCATGTTCTTTCTGATAAAAATAAAATGCTCCTGCAGCTAATGCTAAAGAAATAATAACTAACCCGATTAAAACTCCTAAGATAATAGCAGCTTTACGATTCATTTTTCCTCCTATCGTTTTCTATCAAAGTTATTAACCATAACTATACCAAAGGTTAGGTAAAAATCAAGTATTTTGTTTTAAAAAATTCTCGAACTCGCTAGGCAACAAACTAGTGAAGTGCACAAACTTCTCTGTTGTAGGATGAATAAAACCAATCTCTTGCGCGTGCAAAGCCATACGGCCAAAAGAATTATCTTTGCCATATTTAATATCGCCAAGAATAGGATGCCCCAGAAATGACAAATGCACTCTGAGTTGATGCGTCCTGCCGGTAAAAGGCTTTAATTCTAGCAAACTAAAATTTTTACCTCTCTTTAAAGTCTTGTAACATGTCTTAGCATACCTGGTATTTTCTAAATAACTTACTGCCATATTCTGCCTTTTTGTAGGATGCCTTCCAATAGGCGCAACAATGACATCCTCATCAAATTCAACGCGGCCACTGACAATGGCGATATAAATACGTTCAATACTATGCTCGGAAAACTGCTTAGCCAACTTTAAATGGCTGGCATTATTTTTGGCGATAACTAGCAATCCACTAGTCTCTTTATCTAAACGATGCACAATACCCGGCCTATCTTTATTAATATCAGAAAGCTGTTTAAAACGGCCAAGCAACGCGTTAGCTAAAGTATGCTGCCTATTTCCCGGGGCTGGATGCACAACTAAACCTGTTTGCTTATTGATAACTGCTAAATCATCATCTTCATAAACAACATCAAGAGATATCTTTTCCGCTAATAACTTTTGTTCAACTTTATCCGGCAAAACTACTCGAATATGTTCACCCAACTTTACTTTATGATTAGCTTTTCGGCTAATTTGTGAATTTAAAAAAACCTTTCCCTCTAATATAAGCTTCTGAATATGCGTACGCGATAGCGCGAGATTATTTCCCGTTGCGTAATTGGTCAACAATAAATCAAGGCGCATATGCGCTTGGCTATCATCAACCTGTAAAATAAATTGACGCACGTCAGTCATTATTTTTTAAATTTCTGAGACATCCTGATAATTCTTAAAAGCGCGAAGACAAAAACCGCGGTACTTAATAATTGGAAAAGAGTTAACCCAAAAATTATTCTTGGGCTGTCATTACGCAGAAATTCAATAAATAGGCGCTTAAGGGAATAGAAAAAAAGATAGCTATAAAGAATCAGCCCCGGAAAATGCTTGCTATTCTGCATCAATCTTAAAATGCAAAAAATTAACAACAAAAGCAAACTTGAATATAACTGAGTGGGAATAAGCACCTTGCCAAAAACCGGGAAATATACCCCCCACTGGCTCTCGCGGCCAAAACAACATCCATTTAAAAGGCATCCTATCCTGCCAATGCTTTGGCCCAAAGCCACAAAAGGAACTACCAGGTCTGCGATTTTTAAAAAGTCCAGTTTATTTCTTTTAACAAATAAAAACCCTGAAATAGACCCAAAGATTAACCCGCCAAACCAAGCCATGCCTCCGTGTTGAAGCATAATAATCTCAAGCGGGTTACGCAAATAATAAGAAAAATTAAGCAATACATAAAATACCCGGCAGCCGATTACTCCGGAAATAAAAATAAGAAATAGGAGATTAAAAATCAAATCCGGGTCCATCTTCTCTTTTTTAGCTTGGGCAGAGCATAAAGAAGTAGCGGTAAAAAAAGCCAAAACCAGCATAAGGCCGTAGGAGTAAATTGTGAATGGGCCGATATGGCAGATCTCAGGTAACATTTTTCTTAAGTAACAGCTCCCAGGTTAAAAATAGCGCGGCTATAGTTATGGCAGAATCCGCCAGGTTAAAAACCGGCCAAACACGAAAGTCTAAAAAATCAATTACATAACCAAAACGCAGGCGGTCAATAAGATTGCCTATTGCCCCGCCCAGGATCATACTAAAAGCAAGGCGAGAAAGCAACGAATTCTTTTTGGCTTTAAGATAAAATAAAATAAGCACAATGGCAAAGATAGATATCAGCACAAATATAAGCAGCTGGTTCTTAAACAACCCGAAAGCTGCGCCGCGGTTGTGCACAAGCGTAAGGTATAAAAAATTTTTTATCAAACTAACAGGTGTATTAAGTTCCAGAAATTTTAAAGCCAGATATTTGGTAAGTTGGTCTAAGAAAATAACGCAGGTTATGATGATAAGCATCATCTTGTAAATTGCAGGTTTACTTCTTTTCCCTTTTTTTCTGGCACTTAATACAAAGACGGGCAGAGGGTACTGCTTTTAATCTGATTTTAGAAATATTATTCTTGCAATCATCGCAAATTCCAAAAGATCCGTCTTCAATTCTTTTGAGCGCATCCTCTAATTCATACAAAGACTGTCTTTCATTGGAAGCTAATCCTAAAGAAAACTCCCGGTCATAATTATCAGTGGCTACGTCAGCCATATGGTAAGTATACCCTGAGATATCTCCGGACGCCTCTTTCTGTGATTTCTTTAAAGTGTCATCCGATATATGCTGGATATCGTCAATTACCTCATCCTTGCGCTTCAGCACAATCTTCTTAAAATCTTTAAGTTCTTTTTTAGTTAACTTCTTTTTCAATTTATTTTCCCCCTACCGCTTTGAGGCAATTATCGCAAATCAAAGGATGCTCTTTATCTTTACCAATCAACAGAGAATAATTCCAACAACGCAAGCATTTTTCACCATGCGCCTTAGCTACTTCTATAGAAAACGTATTTTCGTTACTAGTTTTTAACTCTACGTTTACGCCAGAAACCTTAAAAATCTCAGGCAACTGCTCTTGCAAGCATTGTAAGAATGTATAACGATCCTGGGTTTTTGTCAATATATTTATTTGCGCATCAAATGAGCTGCCAATTTCAGTTCTCGCGCGCATCTCTTCTAAGGCTTTGGCTGCTTCAGGAATTAAATTCAGGAGTTCTTTAAGTTGCTCTTGGATTGCTTTATCTTCATCAGTCAACGCATAAAGCAGAGGCCAATCTAATAGATGCACACTTCTAGCTTGCTCCTCCTTTTTTTCTTTAGGCATACTCTGCCAGATATCCTCGGCGGTAAAAACCAATATCGGAGAAATAACCCGCACCAAACAATTAAGCACAACGTATAATGCTGTCTGCGCGGCTCTTCGCTCTTTTGAATTAGCAGCACATGTATACAGGCGGCCTTTAACCATATCTAAATAATACATCGACAGGTCTTCGTTGCAAAAATCATAAATTAATTTATAAGCCTTATGAAATTCAAAATCATCGTACGCTTTCTCGGCCGCGTTAAGTAGAGAATTAGAGCGGCTAATTATCCATTTATCAATTTTCTTAAAATCCTCATACCTGGCTTTATCAGTACCCGGATTAAAATCATAGAGATTGCTTAATATAAACCGCGCTGTATTTCTGATCTTTCGATATGCATCCGTTAGCTGGCTCAAAATAACCGTTGAAATACGGATATCTTCGTTGTAATCACTGGAAGCTACCCACATCCTTAAGATATCCGCGCCATAATCTTTAATGATTTCAAAAGGAGAAATCACATTGCCCAAAGATTTGGACATCTTACGCCCTCCCCCGTCAACTACAAAACCATGCGTAAGCACGTTTTTAAATGGGGCTTTATTATCAATACACATTGCCGGAATAAGCGAAGACTGAAACCACCCGCGATGCTGATCCGATCCTTCAAGATACAGGCTAGCGGGAAACTCCAGCTCTTCTCTTTTCTTTAATACTGCCTGGCTGCTTACCCCGGAATCAAACCAAACATCCAGAATATCCCCGCCTTTAGAAAAATCTTTTCCTTGGCAATGCGGGCAGCTTATATCTTGCGTTAAAAAATTTTTAACCGGTAACTCAAACCAACAGTCTGAGCCTGTTTTTGCGCAAAGCGCGGCAAAGTTCTTGATCACCTGGCTAGATAAAAACTCTTCTTTACAACTATTACAGATTAGAGCCGGAATCGGCACGCCCCAATATCTCTGGCGGCTAAGGCACCAGTCAGGACGCTGTGAAACCATTGCCGACATTCTTTCTTGGCCGGACGGCGGCAGCCACTTTACCTGCTGGTTAATTTCTTTAAGTAGTTTGTTCCTTAAATCAAAATGAGTCAAATTTAAAAACCACTGTTTTGTCGCCCGGAAAATAACCGGATTTTTACAACGCCAGCAATGCGGATACGAATGGCTAATCTTTGAATTATAAAGTAAAGCTCCTAATTTCTCTAATTTTTCTAAAATAGGCGCGTTAGCATCATGAACATGCAAGCCGCAAAACTCACCTGCGCTCTTGTCAAACGCGCCCTTGGCATCTACCGGCATGATCATCTCTAATTTATATTTGATCCCGGTAAAATAATCATCATTACCATGGCCAGGCGCAGTATGCACTAAACCTGTGCCTTCATCGCCCGATACATAATCCGCCAAAACCACTTTGCCGTTCCGGGGTAAAAATGGATGCGCATAAATTAAGCCATCAAGCTGTCGGCCAAGAAATTCTTTAATCACTGAATATTTTTCTATACCTGTATTAGCAAGAAAACTGGATAATAAATCTTTAGCCACAATCAAATTACCTTTTTCACTATTGATATAAAGATAGGTAAACCCCGGATGCAGGGCTACCGCAACATTCGCCAGCAGCGTCCAGGGAGTTGTGGTCCAAATAACTAAAAAGCTATTCTCTTTAAAACCTAAAATATTCTCAAGTTTAAATTTTACATAAATAGATGGCGAGCTATGCTCGGTATATTCCACTTCTGCCTCAGCAAGCGCGGTTTCACATTTACAACACCAGTTAACCGGCTTTAGCCCGCGATAAATATAGCCTTTTTCATTAAGTTCGGCAAAAGAATTCAAAATGCTTTCTTCATAATCATGGCTCAAAGTTAAATAGGGATTCTCCCACTCGCCAAACACACCCAAACGCTTAAACTGAACTTTTTGCTTTTGGACATATTCATTCGCGTAATCATGCGCCTTCTTACGGAACTCAAGCTGCGATATTTGAGACTTGCGCATCTTTAACTCTTTAAATAACTGATGTTCAATAGGTAACCCGTGGCAATCCCAACCTGGGACATAGCTTGATGAAAATCCCCGCAAAGTTTTATACTTAACAATAATATCTTTAAGGGTTTTGTTTAAAGCATGGCCAATGTGGATATCGCCGTTCGCGTATGGTGGGCCGTCATGCAGGATATATTTTGGTTTGCTTTGAGATTTATCGCAAATTAATTTATAAATATCCGCATCCTCCCAAAGTTGTAATAGAAGCGGTTCCCTAACAGGCAAACCCGCTTTCATAGGAAAATCTGTTTTGGGTAAATTTAATGTATGCTTATATTCAGAATCATTTGCCATTTATATATTTCCCGATAATAATATTCAAATCCTTCTTTACTTTTGCCGGAATAAGTTTTCTCTCTGTAACAATCGCGAATTTTAAAGCCTGACCACAACTACATTTACGCTCAAGGGGAAGGTCTTTAATTACAAGAGAGATAACCCGCTTGGCATTCTCAATATTTTTATTCAAGTTACTCATTACCATGTCTAAAGTTACCGATTCATGTTGGGGATGCCAGCAATCATAATCCGTAACGCAGGCTAAAGTGCTGTAGCAAATCTCTGCTTCGCGGCAAAGCCTGGCTTCAGCCATATTCGTCATGCCAATTATATCCATACCCCAAGCCCGATACAGCTTTGACTCTGCTAATGTAGAAAACTGCGGGCCTTCCATATTAATATAAGTGCCGCCTTTATGCATATTCAAATTTAATACAATACCAGCCGCATAAATATTAGCGCAGAGTTCAGAACAAACCGGATGACTAAAAACAATATGACTGACAATACCAGAATCAAAAAAACTCATTTTACGGCCGGAATTTGTGTGGTCAACAAACTGATCCACTACCACAAAATCTAAAGGCTTCATCTCTTCGTTCAAGCTGCCGCAAGCAGTTACCGAAATAACGCGCTCGACGCCTAATTTCTTCATCGCGAAAATATTTGCCCGGTAATTTATTTCGCTAGGAGATATACGATGGCCCACGCCATGACGCGGAAGGAAAATTAAATCTTTACCTTCTAGCTTTCCAATCGTAAATTTATCCGAAGGATCCCCAAATGGCGTCTTAACGCTCACTCTTTTAATTACCTGCATACCTTCGATTTTATATAAGCCACTTCCACCGATAATCCCAATCACTGACATATTAATTCCCTTTCCCTAATTCCTCAGCGCGCAATAACGCCGCTTTTACTGCCTCTTCAATTGACCCGCCTTTAACTAACACAGCAAGGCCAGCCTCAGTTGTCCCGCCTTTTGAAGCAACCATTTTTATTAATTTCTCAGGTGTTAGATTATTCTTCTCTAAAATTGCGATTGTGCCATCAATAGTTTTCTCCGATATAACTTTAGCTTCCTGCTGGTCAAAACCAAGGCCCACGGCAGCATCCGTTAACATTTGAATAAACTCTTTCCGCTTTAGGGTTACATTCGCCTTTTCTTTAATATAGTAACAAAAGAACGCTGGCCCGCTTCCTGACACCGCAGTTGCCGCGTTAATCATTTTTTCATCACTAACCACCATTACAAAACCAACACAGCTAAACAACTGCCAAGCTAAATTTAAATCTTTTTCAGTCGCGCTCTCATGTTTATATAAAAAAGAAACACCCTGGTTAATTTGCGCCGGCATATTCGGCATAATCCTGATTACCCGCGCTTTTTCAGTTAACTGGCGTATGATATATTTTGTAGTGATACCCGCGGCAATGCTGATAATTAGCTGCTCTTTATAATTAGCCTTAATTTCCTTTAGAACACTTTCAATATCCTGGGGCTTTACCGCTAAAATAATGCAATCCGAGCTATTGATTAAATCAGCAACTTGCGTTTGAGCTTTTAGGCCCTGGCAATCAGCAAGCTTTTCCTTATCTTTATCGAATACAGATACCTCAAAGAGAGTGCGCGCGCCAAGTGCAATTGCTTTGCCCATATTCCCAAAACCAATTATTCCAATCCTCTTTTTCGTATCTGGCATATAATACTTTACTCTATAGTAGGACAGGTTTAAACCTGTCCTAGTGACTTTTAGTAGGTGACGTTTAAACGTCACCTACTGGCGGGAGAATATTGCCCTGCCAATACGCAATATATCTGCGCCTTCTTCTATTGCTATTTCAAAATCATCACTCATGCCCATAGAAAGTACCCAACTTGAATCCAAACTATCGCGTATCTGGCGTAAGGCAGCAAAATATGGCCTGGCTTCAGCTGGATTTTGCGTAAGCGGGGCAATCGTCATCAAACCTCTTACCTTAATATTATTTAATTTTGAAATCGAGTCATAAGCCTCTGGCATTTTTTCAGGAGTAAAACCAAATTTGCTATCCTCACCAGAAGTCTTTACCTCGAGAAGTATATCCTGCACCTTACCAATTCTATCTGCCTGTTTATTAATTTCTTTAGCTAAACCAATACTATCAACCGAGTGAATTAAATCAAATATTTTTAC